>JAJYVM010000311.1 GCA_021792015.1 Bacillota bacterium
GGGGTGTGCATGGTGACGTAGTCGGCGGTGGCGAGCAGCTCCGCGAAGGACACGCGCGCCACGCTGCCGTCGTCCGGGGCATAGGGGTCGCAGGCGACCACCCGCAGCCCGAAGCCCGGGGCACGCCGCGCGACCGCGCGCCCGATGCGCCCGTAGCCCACGATCCCGAGGGTGCGGCCCACCAGCCTGTGCAGCTCGCCGGCCCGCCGGGCGGACCAGTCCCCCTCGCGCACGCCCGCCATGTAGATGTCCAGGCGCCTTGCCGCCAGCAGCAGCAGGGCCATGGCGTGCGTGGCGACCTCCTCCGTCCCGTAGTCCGGGACGTTGGCCACGGGGATGTGGAGGGCGTTGGCCGTCGGCAGGTCGATGGTATCGAAGCCGACGCCGCGGCGGACCACGATGCGGCAGCGGCGCAGCAGGGGCAGCTCCCGGGCCCCCAGCGGCTTGCCGCTCGTGATGACGGCGTCGAACTCGGCCAGGCGAGGGAGCCACTGCTCCGGGACGATGCGCTCGCGGATGCGGGCGTCGACGACCTCGGGCGAGAAGGGGGCCAGGACCGCGCGCTCGACCTCGACGTCCGGATAGTTGCTGTCGACGATCAGGACTTTTGCCATGGGCGGGGATTCGACCCCCTGTCGCCGCGCGCCTGCAGGATGTCGGTGCCCGGGACGGCGAACTGTCGCCCCTGCCCGCCCCCGGGAGGAGGACGTCCCCCATGGCCAAGTCGGCCGAGCTGATCTGCGTCGGCACCGAGCTGCTGATGGGCCAGATCGTGAACACCCACGGGCAGTTCATCGCCCAGGCCCTGGCCCGCCAGGGCATCTCGCACTACCATCAGGAGGTGGTCGGCGACAACCTCGGCCGCCTGACGGCCGCCATCCGCCAGGCGCTCGGGCGGTCGGACATGGTCATCCTGAGCGGGGGCCTCGGGCCCACGCAGGACGACCTGACCAAGGAGGCCGTGGCCGCGGCCGTCGGCGTGCCGCTGCAGCTGCGCCAGGAGGTCTGGGACGGCATCGTGGCGCGCTTCAGCCGCCGCGGGTTGGAGCCGACGCCCAACAATCGCCGCCAGGCGGAGCTGCCGGTCGGGGCCGAGCCCATCCGCAACCCGAACGGCACGGCGCCCGGGGTGCTCTACGAGCTGCCGCCGGACGCCAGGCAGGTCATCGTCTGCCTGCCGGGGCCGCCCAACGAGCTGCGGCCCATGGTGGCCGACTTCCTCGAGCCCTACCTCGACCGCTGGGCCGGGGACGAGCGGCAGGTCCTGATGTCGCGGGTGCTGCGCATCTGCGGCATCGGCGAGTCCGCCGTCGAGCACCGGATCCAGGACATCATGGCGGCGGCGCACAACCCGACCGTGGCGCCATACGCGAAGCCCGGCGAGGTGCAGCTGCGCCTCACGGTACGGGCCGACTCGCCGGCGGCGGCGGCGGCGGCCCTGGCGCCGCTGGAGGCCATGGTGCGCGAGCGGCTCGACCCCCACGTCTACGGGGTCGACGAGCAGACGCTGGAGGGCGCGGTCGGGGCACTGCTGCGGAGCTCGGGGCGCAGCCTGGCCCTGGCCGAGTCCTGCACCGGCGGCCTTCTGGGCGGCCGCATCACGGACGTGCCGGGCGCCAGCGACTACTTCGTCTTCGGCGCCGTGACGTACAGCAACCGCGCCAAGATGCAGGTCCTGGGCGTGCCGGAGGCCGACATCGCGGCCCACGGCGCGGTCAGCGCCGAGGTGGCCAAGGCCATGGCCGAAGGCGCGCGACGGGTGGGCGGGGCCGACATCGGGGTCTCCGTCACAGGCGTGGCCGGGCCGGGCGGCGGCAGCGAGGCCAAGCCCGTCGGGACGGTCTGGCTGGGACTGGCGACGCCGGAGGGCACCTGGGCCAAGCAGACCCTGTGGCCGGGGCTGCGGGCCGACATCCGCTGGCGGGCGACCCAGGAGGCGCTGGTCTGGCTCCGCAGCTACCTGCTGTTCGGGGCCAAGGCGGGGGAGTAGGGCGCGGCGTACGCCGCGCCACCGGCCGACACCCGCTGGGCGGCAAGGCGTGCTGGTCGGGCCATGGCCCACCGTCCGGGCGGGACCGTGTCCACCCGGGTTGGCCCGCGCCAGCCGCCAGGGCACCTGGTCCCCCGCGGGTCAGGGCCACCGAGCGCACAGGGGCATCCGCACCAAGCGCCAAGGACCCACGAGCTGCGTGGTCGCGGGCCACGGACTGGCGTGGGGGGTGGTCTCGCGGCGCCGCCCGCGGCCGACCGTGCGGAGCCGGCAGAGCGACCGCGGCTCAGTTGCGTGCGCCGAGCACGAGGGCCGCCTCCGGCGGGGGAGCCGGCACCGACGCTCTGGTCCTTGCCATCGACCCCCATGTGCAGGTGCGCCGATCCTGGGCCGTGCAGCATGCGCTCCGACCCCGACCCCGCCGCCTGCGCGCCCGCCTCGGGCTACGCCAGGCTGAGCAGCCGGTGCGCCAGCAGGGCGGCGGCACCGAAGGGATCATCAGTGGTCACGCCGTTCGGCAGCGCCTGGACGGCGGCCTGAAACGCCGGCCAGGCATCGCCAGCCGGACTGCCGGTCAGGCGCGCGTAGAGCGCGGCGAGGGTGCCGGAGTCGCCGAGGGCCACCATCGCGCGGGCGATCGGGCCGATGGCGTACCCCTTGCGCATCAGCCATGAGATGAAGGCCATGCCGCAGCCGATGCTGTCGGGGTCCTGGTCGGTGTGCTCGGTCCGGTCGACCCAGTCGGGCATGCCGTCCTGGTACCAGGTTGGCGCCGTGGCGAAGTCGGCCAGGGCATTGCCGCTGACGATGGCGGCGCACCAGCGGGAGAGCGCCTCGCCGTTGCTGTAGCCACAGAGGTTGCCGCCCATGTCGCACTCGCTGAGTTCGGCCTCGAACAGCCCGGTGATCCGGGGATTGCTGCCGAACGAGGCGTCGACCTCGATGGCGCTACCACTGCTGTAGTCACAGCCGCCGTGGTCGGCCCCTCCGGTGCCGTTGGTCTGCCCGCCGATCGCGTAGATCATGACGCTGACCGGCTGGCCCGTGGTGCCGAAGATGGTGTCGTTGGCGGCCGCGATGCGGTCGCCGTCCTGGACCAGCCACTGGGCGTTGGCAAGGCCCGGCTGGCCAAGGGAGGGGTCGACCCAGACGCTGACGCGTCCGGACGCGCTGGTGCCCACGTACTGCGCGCTTCCGGTATAGGTGGGCCACGCGGGCGGGAGCCGGGTCGCCTTGATGGGATGGCTCATTGGCATCACCTCCTCCACTCTATACGGCCCTTCCGCGGCGCGGTGCGGGCCGTTTCGCAAAGAAGGAGAACCCATCGCGCACGCGAACGTATGTAGGGTGGACGCCCTCCGCCTCTTCATCGCCATCCGCTGCCCGGAGCCCGTCGTCGCCGCCGTCGCCGGCTGGCAGGCGGAGCTGCGGGCGCAGGCCGGCCAGGCCTACCGCTGGGTTGCGCCAACCGCCTTCCACCTGACGCTGCGCTTTTTGGGCGAGCTGGACGAGGCGGGCGCGCGGTCGGCCGATGCGGCCCTGCGGGAGGGGGTCGCCGGACGGTCTGCCTTCCCGGTGGCACTTCGCGGGGGAGGGGCCTTCCCGAAACCCGCCGCGGCAAGGGTAATCTGGGCCGGCGTGGCGAATGCCGGCGACGGGCTGGCCGACCTCGCCGCGGCGGTGGAGGCCGCGTGCGCGACGCAGGGCCTCGGGCACGCCGACAAGCCCTTCAGCCCGCACCTGACCGTGGGAAGGGCCCGGGCCGAGGGCCGGGCGCCCGATCTCGGCGCCGTGCTGCGGGCCGCGGCCACGCGCGAGTTCGGCACCTGGCAGCCGGAGGCCGTCGAGCTGATCCACTCGACCCTGACGCCCGCCGGCCCGATCTACCGGACCCGCTTGACCGCGCCCCTGGCCGCGCGATAGAGTTTCCATATTGTGGCACCCCGGGAGGGTCGCCGAATGCCCATTCAGGAGAAGGACAAGGAAAAGGCGCTCGAGGTCGCCCTGTCGCAGATCGAGCGCCAATTCGGCAAGGGCTCGATCATGCGGCTGGGCGAGGCCGGTGCGAAGTTCGCGGTCGACACCATCCCGAGCGGGTCGCTGGCCCTGGACATCGCCCTGGGCGTCGGCGGCATGCCGCGGGGCCGCGTGATCGAGATCTACGGCCCGGAATCCAGCGGCAAGACGACCTGCGCCCTGCACGTGGCCGCGGAGGCCCAGCGCGCTGGCGGCATCGCCGCCTACATCGACGCCGAGCACGCCCTGGACCCCACGTACGCGGCCAAGCTCGGCGTGGACATCGACAACCTGCTCATCAGCCAGCCGGACACGGGCGAGCAGGCCCTGGAGATCACCGAGGCCCTGGTGCGCTCCGGCGCCGTGGACGTGGTCGTGGTCGACTCCGTCGCGGCCCTGGTGCCCAAGGCCGAGATCGAGGGGGAGATGGGCGACTCCCACGTCGGCCTGCAGGCCCGCCTCATGTCGCAGGCCCTGCGCAAGCTGGCCGGCGCCATCAGCCAGACGCGCACCTGCGTGGTGTTCATCAACCAGCTGCGCGAGAAGGTGGGCGTCATGTTTGGATGCTTAACCTATGGCAGCCGCGTCACGCTGGCCGATGGCAGTCAGGTGAAGATCGGACAGCTGGTCAACCAGCAGATGCCGGTCGAGGTGCTCTCCCTTGACCGTAGGAGCGGACGGTTCGTCCCGCGCCGCGTTGTCAGCTGGTTCCGCAATGGAGCCGCCGAGCGCTTCCTGACGGTCCGCGTCCACCGCCGCGGCGGCAACGGACGCGCGCAGGTCGGGTGCACGCCGAACCATCCCATCCTGACGCCCTCCGGCTGGGTGCGCGCCGAGCAGCTGAAGGCCGGAGACACGGTCATCCTGTCCGTCACGCACCGTCTGAGCGACTTGCAGTGGCAGGTCGTGCGCGGCAGCGTGATGGGCGACGGCGCCCTGAGTCGCCTGCGGCAAGCTGGGGCCCGCCTGCGCATCGGCCACGGACCGAAGCAGGACGAGTACGCGCGCTGGAAGGCGAGCCTTTTCGCGAACATCTCGCAGACCATCCGCACCCACGACAAG
>JAJYVM010000312.1 GCA_021792015.1 Bacillota bacterium
CGTGCGCGTGTGGCCCGTCAGCCCCGGGCTGACCAGGCCGGCGAGGCGGTCGCGCTCGAGGCGGAGCCGCTCGCCCACCTGGCGCGCGAGCCGCGCCAACACCCGATAAAAGAGGTCGGGGTGGGTGCCCCGCAGCTCCCGGATGCTTTCGCGGTCGATCTGCAGCACGGAGGCCGCCGTGCGGGCCTGGGCGCTCGCCGTGTGCGGCTGTTCGTCCAGCCAGGCCTCCTCGGCGAGGAGCGCGCCCGCCGCCACCGCCCCCAGGCGCACGGTCTGCCCGTACCGGCCCTGCTGCAGCTCGATCTCGCCGGCGGCCACCACCCCGAACCAGTCGCGCGGCGCCGACTCGTGGAAGAGCCAGTCCCCGGGCTTGTAGGTGGCGACGGTCGCCAAGGCGGCGAGGGCGGCGTGGTCGTCCTCCGGCAGGTCCCGGAGCGCGGGGCAGAGCCGAAAGTCCTTGCCCTGTGTGCTCATGCGGATCCCCCTTCCGAAGGTCGGGCGTGCGGGCGGTGCCCCGCCGCGAGCGGCCGGGCGGCCGCGCCGCCGCCCGGCCGGCGGATCCCTGCCCGCGGGGCGTGCGTGTGCGGGAATCTACGCCGGTGCCTGGCTGCGGGTGGCCGTCAGGCGTCCCCCGGCGCGGCCGTGCGCCAGGGCGACGATCTCCGCCAGCACGGAGACGGCGAACTCGGCCGGGGTGTCGCCGCCGATGTCGAGGCCGATGGGGGCGGCCAGACGGTCGAGCTCGGCGGGGGTGAGTCCGTCCGCCAGCAGGGCCTCGCGGCGGCGGGCCTGGGTGCGGCGGCTGCCCAGGGCGCCGACGTAGCCGGCGGGGCTCCTGAGCGCGACCTTCAGGGCGGGCACGTCGAACTTCAGGTCGTGGGTGAGGACGCAGACGGCATCGCGCGGCTGCAGGCCCGCCTCCGCGAGGACCTCGTGCGGCCAGCGGCACATCACCTCGTCCGCCTCCGGGAAGCGCTCGGCCGTGGCGAAGACGGGACGCGCATCGGCGATTATGACGTGGTAGCCGAGCAGGCTTCCGGCCCGGGCGAGGGCGCGGGAGAACTCCACGGCGCCGAAGACGAACAGGCGGGGCTGCGGCGCCCGGCTGGCCACGAAGACGCTGCCGTCGAGGACGAGGCCGGTGCGCCCGCGGGCCAGCATGTCGCGGGCCGCCGCGACGATGGCGCCGTCGAGGGCGGGGTCGCCGGTACCACCCGCCGGGGCGGCGCCGTCCTCCGTCACCACGAGGCGGGCGCCCGCCTGCGACCCCCGCACCACCGTGGCCAGCGCCAGGGGGCCGGACGCGGCCAGGCGCTCCAGCCACCAGCCGGCGCCCTCCAGCCGCTCCACGAAGAGGTGGATGGTGCCGCCGCAGGAGAGGCCCACGGCGAAGCCCTGCTCGTCACTGATCCCGTAGTCGACGACGGCGGACTCGCCCGAGGCCAGCACGGCGCGCAGCCGCTCGTAGAGGTCGCCCTCGACGCAGCCACCGGAGACGGAGCCCGCCACCTCGCCGTGCTCGTTCAGGGCCATGGCGGCACCGGCGCCGCGGGGGCTGGAGCGCTCGAAGGCCAGCAGCGTGGCCAGCGCGACGGCGCGCCCCTCCCCGAGCCAGCGCCGCAGGTCGGCCAGGATCTCCTCCATTTGGATCGCCTCAGTTCCAGCGCATGCCCTTCAACTGGTCCAAATTAACATTACCGCCGCTGAGCACACATGCGACGCGCGCGCCGGCCGGCGCGCGCACCAGACCGTGCAACAGGGCGGCGACCGTCGCGGCGGCGGCGCCCTCGGTCACGACCTTGCAGTACGACATGAGCCACAGCATCGCGTCGAACATCGCCTCGTCGGGGAGGGTCACGACCTCCTCGACGTTCTCGCGCACGGCCTGCAGGGTGAACTCGCCGACGCGCTGCACCCGCAGGCCGTCGATGCGCGAGTCGACGCGCTCGAGCGTGACGACGTGGCCGGCCGCGACGCTGCGCTGCATGCCGGGGGCGCCGGACGACTCCACGCCGATGATGCGGATGCGGGGGTTCATGTGGCGCAGGGCCATGGACACGCCGGAGATCAGGCCGCCGCCGCCGATGGGCACGACGGCCACGTCGACCTCGGGCCAGTCCTCGTAGATCTCCAGGCCGAGCGTGCCCTGGCCGGCGATCAACTGCGGGTCGTCGAAGGGGTGGATGTACGTGAGGCCGTCGCGGGCGGCGAGCTCGCGGGCCTTCTCGTTGGCCTCGTCCCAGATCTGGCCGTGGAGGACGACCTCGGCGCCGTAGCCCTTGGTGGCGGCGATCTTGGACGGGGTGGCGTTCTCGGCCATGGTGACGACGGCGCGGATGCCGTGGATCTGCGCCGCGAGGGCGACGCCCTGGGCGTGGTTGCCGGCGGAGGAGCAGATGACGCCGCGGCGGCGCTCCTCCTCGGTCAGCAGCGCCAGCTTGTTCAGCGGGCCGCGGATCTTGTAGGAGCCGGTGCGCTGGAAGACCTCGGCCTTGAGGCGGACGTCGAAGCCGGTCGCCTGGCTGAGGGTGGCCGAGGTGAGCAGCGGGGTGTGGTGGATATGGGGCGCGGCGCGGCGGCGCGCCTCCTGGAATGCCTCCAGCGGGATCAGCATGGGGGTGCAGGCCTCCTGATCCGCGGCACTTCGGAGCGCGGCAACCGGGTTCCTCCAGGGCATGGGCGGTGGGCACCCGGGCGGGGATGGTCCGCTCGCCTCGGTCAGCGGCGGCTGACGGGCGGGGCGGTGCGGCCAGGCACGGCGAATGGCGACCGGCTCGGCGGACCGATGGCCGGCGGCGGCCCGCTCGCCTGGGTCAGCGGCGGCTGACGGGCGGGGCGGTGCGGCCGGGCGCGGCGAACAGGCTACATGGCCCGTGAGCAAGCGCCAATTGGACCTTGGGTGGCGCCCGTCGCGGCCTCTACGCTCACACTGACGGAGGAGCATGGCGGGGGGGCGGCGGTCCATGGAGGATGGCAGGGGCCGGTGCGGCGACTGCGCGATGGCGATCGGCCACCTGGGAGTGCTGGCCGAGGCGCTCAGCGGCGGCGTGGGGGACTGGGAGGCGCGTCTGGTCGAGGCGGACGAGGCGGAATGGGCCCAGCAGGCGGCCCACATCCGCGGGTTGCTGGCCCGAGCGGCGGAGGAGCTGGATGGGCTGGCGGCCGACCTCGCGAAGCTGGCCGACCAGATGGAGGCGGAGGAAGGGGCCAGCGGCGGGGTGCAGGGCGGCGACGCGCACCACCTCGACGCACTGCGGCGTGCGCATCCGCATGAGCTTGACGAGCCCGAGGCCGCCGTGCTGGAGCCCAGGTGGCAGGACGCGACAGTCGCGGATCTGGACGCGGACGAGGAGGAGGCGGACGCCGACCTCGTCGAGGCGGAGTTCGAGCGGCATCACCGGCTGCGGTAGGGGGCGGGTGGGCCGAGTGCCGGTGGGTCGGGGGCGCGGCCGGCCGGGGTGCTCGCCCCGGGCGTTTGGCGCCCGCCGCGGTGGCGCGGGGGCGGCTGAGCGGGCCGCGCCCGTGGCTGCGGCGGCCGAAGACGGCGATGTCCGGGGTGCGGAAAGGGCCGGCGGCCACCTGCGCCTGGGCCCTTGCGGCGCTTGGTCGGGGCGAGCCACCACGCGGCTGGCGGCGGGGCGGGGGGCCGGCCGGGTCAGGCCGGGTCAGGCGCCCTCGCTTTCCAGCTCCTGGCGCCAGGGCTCGGTGCGATTCCGGCCACCCCGCTTGGCGGCATAGAGCGACACGTCGGCGCGGTGGACCATCATGCTCTGGTCATCGGCGTCCTCGGCCAGGCGCTCGCTCACGCCCGCGCTGATTGTCACGGGGACGGGCTGGTTCTCATGCGCCACCTGCAGCTCGGCGACCTTGGCGCGCACCCGCTCGGCGACGCGCAGCGCCTCCTCCGTCCTGCAGGGCAGGATGAGGGCGAACTCCTCGCCGCCGTACCGGTAGAAGCGGTCGCCGCCGCGCAGGGTCTCCGACACGCGGAGGGCGATCTCGCGCAGCACGCGGTTGCCGAATAGGTGGCCGTACGTGTCGTTCACGCTCTTGAAGCGGTCGACGTCGAACAGCACGCAGGAGAGGGGGGTGGCCGCCACGCGGTCCTCCTCGAAGTGCTTGCGCAGGTCCTCCTGGAAGGCGGCGTGGTTGTAAAGGCCGGTCAGGCCGTCTCGGCGGGCCCGGTCGCGCTGCTCGCGCTCCGCGATGGCCAGACCGCCGCCGTAAAGGGCCACAAATAGGAAGAAGGGCGCCACGATCACCACGTAGGAGCTCGAGAGCGCCGCGCCGTAGTTGTGCGGGCCCACGAAAGTCGCGGCGAGGTACTCGGCCCCGCAGAGCGCCGCCATGAAGATCGAGCCCTGGCGCCCGAGATACAGCCCGCTGTCCATGCAGAGGAGCAGGTACAGGAGGTAGTACGGGCTGCGGCCCATACCTGAGAAGTACACCCCGGCCGTGATGAAGAGGCTGTCGACCACCAGGCGGATCACCACGAAGCGGCGCACGCGGGCGACGTCGCCGAGCCGCAGGACCAGCCGGTAGATGACCTCCATGCAGACGATGTAGACGCCGCCCAGGGCCGTGACCAGCAGTACCCCGAGCGGGTACCAGACCCAGGCCGCGTGCGTGATGTAGATGTACGACAGCCAGGCCGCGCTGCAGATGAAGAAGAGCATGCGGAAGGACTGCGAATAGCGCGCGACCTCGGCCTGGTCGACACGCCCCACCGCCGCTCCCGCCGCCCCGGCCCCCGCCTTGAGGGCCGCCTGCTGCGGCGCCTGCTGCGCCGGAGCCCTCGTCATCGCTCCGCCTTCCCTCCGCCCGCTCGGGGCTGTCGGTGTCCGGCCGGGCAGGTCGCGGCCCGGGCGCTGGGCGCATCTGCCATGGCCCACGCGGTCCCCGGCCCCGCCGGTGGGCGTCGCAGCGCATACATCCATTCCCCTTATCGGCCGATCGCGACGAAATCGCGCGCGCCGGGTGGGCCGGGATGCCGCCGGGGCGGGGCGTGCCGTGCCGCCGACAGCGGACGGTGAGCCGGCGGCGGCAGAACCAGGCGAGGCGG
>JAJYVM010000313.1 GCA_021792015.1 Bacillota bacterium
GGCGATCGGGTTGACAGGCAACCTCTTCATCGGCCTGCGCCTTGGTGCCGGCGCCCACGCCGGCCACCGCCACGGTCCGGACGGGCACGCCCGCGGGGGCAACCTGAACGTCCGCAGCGCCTGGCTGCATGTGATGGGCGACGCCGCCGCATCCGCCGGTGTTCTGGTGGCCGGCGTGCTGGTTCTTCTGACCCACCGGCTCTGGTGGGACCCGCTGGTAAGCGTCGGTATCTCGCTGCTCATCGCCCGCGGGGCGTGGGGCATCATCGCGCAGACGATCAACGTGCTGATGGAAGGCACGCCCTCGGGCATCGATCCGGCCGCGGTGGCTGCGGTCATGGAAGCGGACGACGCGGTCGTCTCCGTGCATCACGTTCACGTGTGGAGTCTGGATGGGATGCGTTCGGCACTGAGCGGCCACGTGGTGCTCCGTGACGTGCCGCTTTCCGAGACGGCGGCGGTCGTCGCGCGCATCAACGGGAGCCTGCGGCAGCGGTTCGGCGTCGACCACACGACGCTGCAAGTCGAAACCGGTCCCTGCCTGGACGAAGACTGCGGGCACGGTGCCGGGCAGCCCTTGGCCTTGGCCGGGCACTCATGAGCCCGGCGCGCTTGGCCCGTGCAGAGAGCCGAAGGAGAACGGAGCAGCCGGACGAGCCCCCACTGAAGCGAGGTCCCGTGTCGCGGCCGCACGGGATGCACCGTGGGCCCATTCCTCCGGCGGTGGGGCGCGCCACGCCTCGCCGCTGAATCGGAGGCAGGCCGATGTCGTCGCTCTCGATCTTCGGAGCCGCGGCCGTAACGGCGACGATGATCTTCTACTGGCTCGAAGAGCGCGGCTCGAGCTTCACGTTGGCGTTCGCGCTGGCCTGCCTGGCCTCCTCAGCCTACGGCTGGTTGGCCGGAACCTGGCCGTTCGGCATCGTCGAGGCCGTGTGGGCGATTGTGGCCTTCCGACGCTGGTGGGTACGGTGGCACTGAAAAGGGTATTCACCGCGACGAGCCGGCCCTTAACGGCTCGCCCCTCGCAGCCCTCGCGGCACGGGGTCCAATGATCAGAGCGGGCGGAACGTCGGATACACGCGTGCGCCGCTTTGCTTGTTTTGCGGTGTACTGCGCACTGAAGACGGTCGCTCGCTGCAAGCCCTGATTCCACGCCACCATGATGTCGTCCGTTCGGCCCCGAGGAAGGGGTCGCCTTGTCCCCTGCGCTAACCCGCCGCTTGGATCAGTGGCTCTTCCCCAAGGTCTGGAGGAAGGCGACGATGGCGTCCTGCTCCTCGGCGTTCATCTCCCAGCGCGGCATGAAGGGGCTCGGCGGGTGGCCGGCCGGGTCGACCCCCTGGGTGATGGCGCGCTTCAGCGTTGCGGCCGTATAGGGCGGGTGGTCCATGTCCGCGGCGGTAAGCGCCGACCAGCGGATGTCGGCCGACTTCACGCCGTCCGGGAAGAGGAGGCCGCCCTGCCCGTCCGAGCCGTGGCAGTTGGCGCAGCCGATGGTGCGCATCATCATGCCGGACATCGGGCCCATACCCGCCGTGCGGAAGGGGATCGGTCCTTGGCTGGTGGTGCCGGTCAGAAAGATCTGCTCCCCTTCCGAGGCGTAGCTCGGGTTGGCGTAGCTGCGCATCATCCAGGCCGTGTTCTCGCCTGGGCCGAATCCCCCGAAGCCACCCGGCCGGCCACCACCCGCCAGGGAGAGTATAGCCATACCGGCCAGCCCGGCACCTAGCGTCGCCGCCGCGATCCAGAGAAGTCGCCGGTTCATCCACTTTCGCCCTCCCCATGACCGGATGCCGAATCCGTATCGACGCTTGCGGCTCGCCCTCCGGCCTGTCGGGGGCGCGCCCGGATCACCAGGTAGGCCGAGGCGCCGGGCAGCCAGCGCCGCCCCCACGCCTCCCAGCCGAGGTACGGCGTCGCCAGGCGCGGATGGTAGACAGGCGGGTAGTAGACGGCGCCCCACCAGGTCTGAGGCGAAAAGCCCGCGGCCTGGAGCAGCCGGTACAGCCGGGCCCGGCTGAGGAAGCGGGCCTGCCGGTAGATGGTGGGGTGGAACATCCCCCTCAGCCGGCGGGCCAGGGTCCAAAGGCTCCAGCGGTTCAAGGCGGCTACCACGACGCGGCCGTCGGGGGTCAGCACCCGGACGGCCTCATGCAGCACCGTGGACGGGTCACGCGCAAACTCCAGGACCAGGAGCGCCGTCACCCACTGAAACGAGCGGGAAGGAAAGGGAAGCGCCCCGGCGTCGGCGACCCGGAAGTCCGCCGCGATGCCCGCGGCCCGCGCCTGGGCGCGCGATGCGGCCACCATGGCGGGCGCGTGGTCGACGCCTGTGACCCGGGCGCCGCGACGGGCGGCGTCCAGGGCGAAGCTGCCCGTGCCGCAGCCCAGATCCAGCAGCCGCTCGCCCGGCGCCAGATCCGCGGTAGCCGCCCGCAGGGCCTGCAGCTCTACCTGCTCGGTCAGCTGGCCGAGGGGCGTGCGGCACCAGTCGTCGTAGTGGGCGGCCAGGGCTTCGAATGGCGGTGCCGCCGGCAGGGCCGTCCCAGGTCGGACCTCCGGCCCGGGGGAGCGATCCGTTCGGGGAGGCTCAGGCCGAGCGCTGCGCACAGCGCCGGCCCCCTTGCGCCGGGGCGGCCGCTGCCGCTCGTGGGCGGCGGGGGGCGATTGCCGCCCCCCTTCTCGAGGACGGCCAGCAGCCACTCCTGCCGCGGCCGGACGGTGAGGCGCAGGCCCGCGGGCTCGAGGGCCGCCAGGAGGGCCAGCCACCGATCAAGCGAGGTCTGGTGGCAGCCGTCCCCGGCGTCGGGCCCGCGCGGCAGCATCTCCGCCACCACCAGGCGCCCCCCGGATGCCAGGACCCGCCACGCGGCCCGCAGGCCCGCGTCCGGGTCCTCCATGTGGTGCAGCACGAAGGCCAGCACCGCCGCGCCGTACGCGTCTGGCGGCAGGCCGTCCAGCCGCTGGCCGTCGGCCTGCCGCCACGTGAGGCGGTCCGACACGCCTGCGGCGGCGGCCGCCTCCCGGCCCAGACGCAGCTGCGCGGCGTCCAGGTCCACCGCGGTCACCGCGAGGCCGCGCCGGGCCAGGTCGACGCTCAGGGCGCCGTCCCCGGAGCCGACCTCCAGGACCGGGCGCCGGCGCCCCGCCTGGCGCAGGAGCCAGCGGTGCACGCCCTCCGACTCCATCTCGCGCCTCCTCCGCTTGGGGCCGGTCACGCCACGCCCGGGGTCACGCGGTCGCCAGGGACGCCGCCAGCCGGATCGGGTTTCGCAGGCAGAAGGAGGCGGGGCAGCGCTCCTCCGCCTGGCGCAGGGCCGCCTCCAGCCGCTCCCGGGGCGCATCGCTCCGGACGGTGAGGGTCAGGCGCACCTCGTCGACGATGGGCTGCTCCGCCACGCCGAAGACCTTGGCGAAGTTCAGCTCGAATTCGCCGGCCGCCCGCAGCTCCTGCAGGTCGATCCCCTCGGCCGCCGCCACCGAGGCGAAGGTGGCGGTGAAGCAGGACACCAGGCCGAAGAGGGCATAGTGGATCGGCCCCGGCCGGGTGCCGCCACCCCCCGCGAAGGGCGGCTGGTCGGCCTCCAGGACGAAGCTCTGCTGCCCGACGGCGATCTCGGCCCGGAACTGCGGCTCGCCGGCGGTCAGGTTCCACGCCCCTTCCACACGTGTCTTGCGCCGGCCGGCGGCGGCATCGGAGCGGATCTCCGCGGCGGTCTTCTCCATCGCTTGCAGATCGACGTTGTTGCGGCGCATGCGTTCGCACCTCCAGCTTTGATGTGGGCCGCCGGCCCCCGCGGGCCGCAGCGGCTTGCCGACGCGGCTCAGATTTGGCCGCGGGTCTCCGCCAGCAACTCCGTGGCCGCACCCACCAGCAGCTCCGCGGCCCGCTCCACCTCGGCACGGGTGGTGTAGCGCCCGAGCGACAGGCGCAGGGCCCCGAGGGCCTCTGCCCGGCCCTGGCCCATGGCCAGGAGGACCTCGGAGGGCTCCGTCGTCCCTGCGTGGCAGGCGGAGCCGGTGGATGCGGCCACATCCGGTACGCGGGTCAGCAGTTCCTCGCCGACCAGGCCGGGAAGGCCGACGTTCAGGGTGTTGGGCAGCCGCCGGGAGGAGTGACCGTTCCGGCGCAGCCCCGGGACGCCGTTTGCCAGGAGCGCGAACAGGTCGTCGCGCAGGGCGCCCACCCGCTCCCCGAACGCGGTCAGCTCCGCCGCCGCCAGCTCGCAGGCCCGGCCCAGGGCCACGATGTACGGCACGTTCTCCGTTCCTGCGCGCAGGCCGCCCTCGTGGCCCGCCCCGTGGATCAGGGGCTGCAGTGCCACGCCCGAGCGGACGTACAGGGCCCCGATCCCTTTCGGGGCGTAGAGCTTGTGCCCGGCCACCGTCAGCAGGTCCACACCCAGCTCGTTCACCCGCACGGGGACCTTGCCCACGGACTGGGCGGCGTCGGTGTGCACCATCACGCCCCGCTCCCGCACCACCCGGGCGACCTCCGCCACGGGCTGCAGGGTGCCCACCTCGTTCTGGGCGTGCATCACCGTGACCAGGACCGTGTCGGGCCGGATGGCGCGCACCACGTCGTCGGGGTCCACCAGGCCGTCCCGGTCCACGGGGAGCACCGTCAGCTCGAAGCCATGCCGCTCGGCCAGGTGGCGGCAGGTGCGCAGGACCGCCGGGTGCTCGACGGCGGAGGTGATGATGTGCCGGCCCCGCTCGCGGTGGGCGAAGGCGACGCCCTGGATGGCCAGGTTGTCGCTCTCGCTGCCGCCCGCCGTGAAGACGATCTCCTCCGGGCGGGCCCCCAGGAGGTCTCCCACCTGCCGCCGCGCGCGCTGCATCGCCTCCCGTGCGGCGATGCCGTAGCTGTGGGCGCTGGAGGGGTTGCCGAACTCCTTCTCCAGGTACGGCCGCATGGCCTCGCGCACCGCGGGGTCCACGGGCGTGGTGGCGTTGTAGTCGAGGTAGACGGGCCTTTGCGGATTCACTTGTGCGGCCCCCCGTCCCCCGGGACCGACCTGGCCCCGATGTTCAGATCCGGCCGGCCTGAGCCAGC
>JAJYVM010000314.1 GCA_021792015.1 Bacillota bacterium
AGCCAGCCGGCAAGCGCCGACGTGCGCTCGGCAGATGAGCGGTAGATCGCTCCATAGGCGAAGCCGCCGAGCAGCGTGCCGATGAAGCGCTCGGCCTTGCCGTTCGTGCGGGGACGATAAGGCCGAGTGCGCAGGTGCCTGATCCGCTGCGCGCGCCGACCCTGCCGCCGCCGAGCGGCAGCCAGCGCACGTAATGGTGGCCGTTGTCCGAGCCGATCGCGGCGCCGAGCGCCAGCCAGGGACCCTTCGCCGAGCCGGGCGCCGCCGCGGTCAGGACGAGCACGAGGGCCGCCGGGATCAGCGCCGGCCACGCTCACAGCAGCGCCCTCGCATCATGGCGAGGATACCACCGACGCTGCCAGCGCTTCCAGGCCTCAACGGAGCGCTGCGGCCACATAGTTCCCGATGATGCGAGGGGAGTAGGATGAGCCCAGTGGGCGTGTGGCGTAGAGCGGCTTTCGTGCTGGTGGTGGCGACGGTCGCCGGCGCTGCGCCGGGCGTGCTTGTAGCTGCGGACGCGCATGGGGCCCGCGGCCGTCCCCATCGCCGCACGCACCGCCCGGCGTGCGGGAGCGTGACCCTTCGCATCGAAGGGCTTCCGAAGCGCATCAGGGCAAACGTGGGGCTGATCGCCCCCCGCCGGGAGCGCAGGCTCCTGCGCCGCGCCCGCAGGGCCCTCGACCGCAGCGGCCACGCCTGCCTGCCTGCAGCGAGGCGCCCATATACGCTGCTCATCCGCCCCGATCGCCTCAGCCGCACCCAAATCGCCTACCCGACCACCGCCACCCGGGCGCTCGCCGTGCAGCGCATCCGCTTCAGGCCCGCGCCGGGCAGGCCCCTGACGCTGACCGCGAGCTATCTCGACGTAGCGCCGATCTCGACGGTGCTCCTGCCGGCGGGCTCGGTGCTGGCGCCGGCCACGCGCTCGCTCCCCGCCTCGGGGCGGCTCACACTGCGCAAGAATGCGGCCACGCGCGGGCTGCGGGCGGGCAAGATCCTCGTGGCTGCCGCCGGCCCGGGCCTGCCGCACGGCATCCTCGCGAAGGTGCGAAGCGTCAGGCACGCGCGCGGCGTTGTGCTGGTGCGGACCGTACCGGTGTTGCCGTTTGAGGCCTTCACGCGGGGCGCGATCAGCGTGAGCGTCGGCGGCGCCCATGCCGCGACGGGCTCCGCCCGCGCCGCCGGCGCACGCGCCCGCATCGCCGCCGACGAACCGGGGCCCTTCAAGGTCGGCTGCGGGCCAAATGGCGCGCTCACGGCGGTGCTCACGCCCAAGCTCGAGCCCCACGTCTCCTTCGAACTGGGCTGGGAAGACCCCTACCTCTTCGATCCCGTGATCCACGGTCGGTTCATGCTGGAACCGGGGATCGCGCTGGAAGCGGCCTTCTCCACCCTCGCCGGCGTGCGCTGCACGGCCTCCTACAACCTCGCCGAATACGAAATCGGCTCCGTGGAGACCGACTTCTGCCCGACGATCACGTTCAAGCTGGCGGCGGTGGCGTCGGTCTCGGCGGCGCTCGGCGAACGGCTCGAAGAGAAGCTGACCGGAGGGCTCGAAGGCGGGATCGGCGCCTCGTTCAGGTTCGGCGCCACAACCCCCTCCCTCACTCCCGAAGGGACGCTGAAGCCGTTCGGGCGCCTGGAAGGCGCGGGCGGGGAACGACCGGAATCGTGGCAGGGGTATGTCGCGGGCGGGATCGGCCCGGCGCTGATCGTCCAGTGCGGCGCCGAGGGCGTCGGCGGCTTCGGACCGGAGCTCGGCCTCGAGGATCAGGCGAAGCTCTCCGGCAGCCCCTCCGGGTGGGCGATCAAGGGCGGCGTTGAGGCGTCGGTGGGCGTCGCCCTCGACGTGCTCGGCTACAGCTACTCCGACAGCGTGAACGTTCCCGTCGGCGAAGAGCTCGCGATCAAGGAAGGCACGTGGAGCGCGATCCCCTCGCTGGTCCTCGATCCCTTGATCACCGCCGCGAACGAGACCTCGCTGAAGGCGGAATGGCAGCCGCCCGCCTACGGGGGCGAAGGCGGGCTCAAGGAATACCTGCTCGATACGATCCCGCAGGGCTCCTGCCCGCAAGCGCCACCGGCGAGCGGCAGCCAGCCGGTCGAAGCCTCGGCCACGAGCGCCATCGTCGAGAGGACGGCAAGCGGCGAAGCGCTCAAGCCCGACAGCCCCTACACGGTCTGCATCTTCGCCAGGTCAGGCAGCGGCAACGCCGGCCGGGTGTCGGCGGTGAGCGCAACCACCACGCCGGAAACGCCGCCGCTTGCCCCTGCGATCGAATCCGTCGCCGGCGGCGTGGGGTCGTGCAGCTCCGGGGAAGCGGAAGGCCCGCTTGCCCACATCGTCTTCAAGAGCCGGGGCAGCTTCAGCGAACCGCCGGTTGAACGCTATGTGATCTCATGGGCGGGCGACGGCACGGACGGCGGCGAGACGGTCGGCGCCGAAGCGGCGGGCTCCAGCGTCTGCTTCCCGCTGCCATCCTTCCTCGCCGCCACCGGAGCCGTCAACCCCTACATCGTGACGGTGAGCGCGCAGAACAAAGCCGGGTCGAGCGCGCCCTCCGAACAGAAGAGCTTCGCCGACGTCGTTGCGCCGTTTGCGCCAAGCGGCGTGAAGGCGAGCGTGCCGGTGCCCGGGACCTACGTCCACGTGAGCTGGAACGCCCCCTCCCAGGACGGCGGCGATCCGATCAGCACGTATGTCATCACCGAGACGATCGCCGGCCAGTCGCGCCCCGACTGCCCCGGCAGCTCCTCTGTGGAAACGCTCTCCACGCAGACCAGCGGCACGGTCCTGCTCGACTGCGTCGGCGTGCCCTACGTGATCACGGTATCAGCCAGGAGCGCGGCCGGCGGCAGCCCCGCCTCCGCGCCCTCCTCGGACGTGATCGCGATCACAGCGCCGGAGGCGCCCTCCGCGCTGAGCGCGGCTTCAAGCGGGCGGAAGGTCACCCTGCACTGGTCAGAGCCGGGCTCCGACGGCGGCTCCCCGCTGACCTCGTTTCTGGTCATCTGGTCGGGCGAAGGCTACAGCGGCCAGTTCACCGTGCCGGTGCCGGCGCATGCCTCCAAGATCCCGAACCCGTGCGCCGAACGCCACGAAGGGTGCGGAGAAGAAGGCCACGGCGGCCGCGAAGGCAGCGGCCTCCGGTACTGCGCTCAGCTCACGCTTCCCGGCGGTGGCACCTACACGGTCGGGGTGCTTGCCGCAAACGCCGCCGGGCTCGGCCCCGCCGCGAGCGCCAGGGTGAAGGTGACCGCCTCCAAGCCCAGCGGCGGCTGCCCTCCCCGGGAAGCCAGGCACTGCTCGCCGCCGCGCAAGGCGGCGCCGCGCCGGCTGGGATCGGCGGTGGGCGTGAGCCTGTGGGCCTCCCTCAGCCGCCTGGCCTCATGGCACATCTTCTCAGCGCCGCTCTGAGCGCTGACGTCGCATCGAGATCGTCATTGCAGCCGGCGAGGGCTCGCGCGCCTTCGAGATCAGCGCCAGCCGCCTGCTCTGGCATGGCGCTGCGCTCTGCAAGGCGACGCTCGCCGGGCCTCACCGGCGGGCGGCCGCGCCCGTTGCCCTGATCGGCTTTGACTGGCCGAGCACCTCTCCGGCCGAGCCGAGCGCCTGCACCGCGTAGTAGCGCGCCGTGCCCGTCGTGGCGATCGTTGTCTGAAAGCCCTGCCGCGGGACCGGGTGCCCGGATGCCTGCAGCCTGCCGGCGCTTGGCCCCGCCAGCAGCTGCCAGGAGGCCACCTGCGTGGCGCCATTCCAGCTGACGTACACGTCAACGCCGCCGCCCTTGCCCAGATGCCTGGCCACCGCCGCCGGCCGGCTGCTCGGCAGGCCCACCCACGGCGCGCGGAAGGCGCGATAGGAGCCGTCGGGTCCGGGCAGAACGCCCTCGTAGAGGAGCCTGCCCGAGGCGCTGTATTCGGTGAAGTAGGGTAGCTGGCCCCAGCCGACGAAGACGTTGCCGTCCGGCTCGATCTCGACGTTGCCCTGGCTGCCGGCAAGCTGCGGGCGCGGCAGCAGGTACTGGTGCACCACCGTGGCCGTGTGCCGGCTCCAGTCAAGCGCCAGCATCAGCCCGCGCGACTGCCTGCCCTCGACCGGGGCGGCCTCGTCGTCAAACAGCGACACCTCTCCGCTGCCGTGCGGGCGCACGTCGTGCTGCCAGGCAAAGCGCGCGCCCGGCCCGAGCCTGAAGGTGGAGCGCCTGCCGCCGAGCGTCGCCAGGATCGCTCCGTTGTCGCGGCGACCGACGCGCTTGATCCAGTAGGCAGCCCAGGTGTTGCGGGCCGAGACGATCAGGTTGCCCGAGGGGCCGATCGCGATCGAGTTGAGGTGGTAGGGAAACCATGGCCGCCGGAGCGCGACGCGCTGGTAGGACTCGCGCAGCGGTATGTGCGCAAGCGCATCCCAGGACCAGACGACCCTGCCCGTGCTGATGTCGATCTCGAGAATCTCCTGGTCGTAGATCTGGCCGTGGACGGGCCCCCGGCAGCAGCCCCTCAGGTTCATCGAGACCGTCCTGCTGGCAATGACGTAGGCCATGCCGTTGGGGGTGATCTGGATGTCGTGCAGGTCGAGCTGAAGCCCCCGGGGCGGGCGGATCGTGGCGATCCGCTGGTAGTGCCGGTTTGCGATCACCCAGATGCCGCCGATCGTCGCTTCGGGGTTCATGTACCCCTCCCACCAGACCAGCACCGGCTCTCCGCGGTAGGTCGCTGTCGTGAAGTCGTTGGCCGAGAGCTGCGCCGGCCGGCCGTCGATGACCTTGTCGCTGCGCATCGGCAGCTGCCAGACAACCCTGCCGTCGGGTTCCACGATCTCCGGGCCCGCGGCGCCGACGAAGGGTTCCTGGTCTGCGAAGTCGTTGTGGGGGGCCAGGAAGATGTATTCGGACGTGCCTGCGCCCTGCGCGCCGGATGCGCTGCCGCTGGCCGCATCGCGGCCGATCGCTATCGACAGCGGCGGCGGATCGATCGCCGGCGCGGAGAGAAACGGCCCCGCCCCCTTGGCTGCGCCCGCCCCGACCTTCGCACCGGCGCCGGGCGCG
>JAJYVM010000315.1 GCA_021792015.1 Bacillota bacterium
CAGGCACGTCCCGGGGTAGAGCAGCGCCATGTCGATCCCCGTCGCGTTGGGCGAGGGCATCACCCACGGCAGCCCGGTCTCCTCCCACCACATCCCGCGGCGCCAGCCCTCCATCCGCGCCACGTGAACCTCGCCCCCCCACCCCAGCTCCCTGTGGAAGAGCAGCGCCAGCTCGCCGACCGTCATGCCGTGCCGCATGGGGCAGGCCGCGATGCCGACGAACGACTCGAAGCCCGGCGCCACCAGGTTGCCCTCCGGCAGCAGCCCGGTGATGGGGTTCGGCCGGTCGCAGACGATGAGCGGCAGTCCCGCCTCCCCCGCCGCCTGCATGCAGAGGGCCATGGTCGAGATGATCGTGTAGAAGCGGCTGCCGATGTCCTGGATGTCGTAGACGAGCGCATCCAGCCCCCGCAGCATGGCGGGCGCGGGCTTGGTGCGCTCGCCGTGCGCGCCGTAGAGGCTGTGGATGGGCGCGCCGGTGCGCGGGTCGGTCGCCGCCGCCACGTCGTCCCCGGCCGCGACGGCCCCCCGCAGCCCGTGCTCGGGCGCGAAGAAGGCCGCGACGGTGGCCCCGGCGGCGGCCAGGATGTCCGCGGTGGGGCGCAGGTTGGCGTCGACTCCGGTGTGGTTGGTGATGAGTCCGACGCGCCTGCCGGCCACGAGGTGGCGCTCCTCGGCGGCAAGGCGCGCGCTGCCCAGCTGGATGGCCATGGGGCCGCGCATTCGCTGGCGTCCGGTGCGTTCCTGCCCGACCGGGATTTCGTGCCGCGTCGCGCCTGCGCGCGATCGCGGCGAGGTGGTTCCGGGGCGGCGTGGCGGCAGTCAGGCGTCGGGGTGCATGGCGGCCAGGTGCGCCAATGTATCGCGCAGCGACTTCCAGGCCAGGCGCGTGTCGGCGTTCTCAGTGTGCGGAGACCGCAGCGTCGCGGTGAACAGCGCGACGTCGGTCAGGGGCCAGGCCAGCCGGTGGAGGGCGATCGCGGCGGGGTCGGGCGACGGCCCGCCCGCGGCGGTATAGGCCGCGAAGGCATCGGGCGACCCGTCATCCAGCATCCAGAGGTCGCGCTCCGGGCGCGCGAGGGCGACCGTGTCCCAGTCCACCAGCCGCAGGCCGTCCGCGGCCCGCAGGATGTTACCCGGGTGGGGCTCCCCGTGGGTGACCACCAGGGGGCCTCCCCCCGCCCGCCGTGCGAGGTCGTCGAAGTCGGCCAGATGGTGGCGCACCGTGTCGGCATGACGCGCCAGCTCAGCCCGCGCCAGCTCGGAGAAGGGGCCCGCCGTCCACGGGAGGCGAAGCGCCGCCAGGGCCGCCGGCAGGTCCGCACGCCCCGGGATCTCCGGCTCCCGCCGCGGGGGTCGCGCGGTGACGGCGGCCGCATGAAGCGCCGCCAGGAGGCGGAGGAGGGTCTCACGGTCCTCGAGGCTCATCCCGTCGGCGTAGCCGGCTCCCACCCCATCCACGAAGGGGAAGAGCGAGATGGCGTACCGGTCGGCGAGGGGCGCAAGGGGGTGTCCGTGGCGGCTGAGGAGCGGCGCCACAACGAAGGGCAGCCCGGCCTCGTCGCGCAGCGCGATGGCCGTGGCAAAGGCGGCCGCCAGGCCCGCGCGCGTGGCCCGGCGGTCCGCACCAAGCCACGGTTTGCTGTCCAGGTCGTCGACGTTGACGAAGTAGCGGGCGCCGTCCTGCGCGTGGGCCAGCCAATGGTGGGTGCCAAAGCCCTTGGGGACGTACTGGATGTCGGCGGCGCGCAGGCCCCAGCCGGCGGCGAGCGCCCGGCGGACGTCGTGGTCGCCGAGGTCGGCCGGAGGGGTGTTCATGCTCGCACCATACTGGATGGAGGAACCCGGTGAACAGCGCACGAAAGCGCGACGCGCGATGATCATCCGTCCGTATAGGCCGGGGGACGAAGTGGGTGTTGCCGCCATCTGGGCGCGCGCCCTGCCTGAGGACCCCATGTCGGCGGGGCGCCTGCAGGCTCGGATCCTCGCCGACCCCGCCTTCGAGCGGCCTGCGCTGTTGATCGCGGAGACCGATGACGGCAGGCCGGTCGGGTTTCTGTGGGCCGCCGCCCGGCCACCGACCGGCTGGCTCGTCGCCCTGGCGGTCGATGCTTCGTATCGACGTTAGGGGGGCGGGCGCGCGCTGGTCGACGCGGGCCTCGCCCACCTGGCGGCTCGCGGTTGCCACGAGGCCGTGTGCGCCGGCTATGCCCCCTCCTACTTCTGGCCGGGGCCTGACGTCGCCGGCCCATGCGGCTGCGATCCGGCTGCTGCGGCAGGCTGGCTTCACCGTCGTCGAGGAGGTCGCGGCCATGGCCCGACCTGTGGGTGAGGTGCCCGCGCCCGCGCCGGTGCAGCCCGACGGAGTCACGCTGTCCGAGATCCGCCCCCACCTGGTCGTCCCGGCACTGGAGATGGTGGCGCGCGTCTTCTCAGGCGACTGGGCGGAAGCCCTCCGGCGGGCGATCCATGCGCAGGTCCCAGCGGAGCGCATCCGGGTCGCCGTCCGCGGTGAAGTAGTGGTGGGCTTCGCCATGTGGGGCGCCTACGACGGCTCGCCTGACCGCTTCGGCCCCTTCGGCGTCGATCCCGCCGAGCGCGGACGGCGCATCGGGGCGGCGCTGCTGGCGGATGCCCTGGCGGTCATGGCGCGGGCGGGCTGCCGGCGGGCGTGGTTTCTGTGGACCGAGCCGGACGGCCCGGCGTTTCGCCTGTATCAGCGCGCCGGCTTCGAGGTGACGCGGCGGTTTGCGATCATGCGGCGGATGCTCTGAGGCGAGGTGGCGCCGCATGTCGGTTGTAGATGTAGAGATACCAGCACTTCTCGCGCGTCGATGACGATCTCGTTTCGGCCCGCCGTCCGGCCCTGCCGACCGATGATGGCGGGCTGGTGTAGCGCGCCGGCCCGACTACTCAGACGATGTGCTGTTCAACTGCCTGCAAGTCCGCCCAGTCCTGCGACAAGTCCGGCGGGACGTAACCTGTGTACCGCACCGAACTTGCTCTCTTATGCAGCCTGTAGTAGGCTCGATAGCCAGGGTTGCCCCTGTAATACTTTTTGAGCGCGGCTTTGCGGTCTCGGTGACTCCCCGGATCCTCGGCGTGGGTGGTTATCAATGCAGCCTGGGCCGAGTGAAGCGCGGCGTAGAAAATGGCTATGAGCGCCCACTGCCGCTGCGCATACCCACCTGCCGCCTGCAGGTGCTGTGCGACCAACTTGTTCGAGTTGCGTTGCACTCGGTGCTCTTGGGGTGTCACAGAACATGAGCGCCAGCCGGCGGTCGCACCGGCGTGTGCGCGATTGTCATATCCCCCACGGCATGAATGTGAGTGGTGATCGCGCCGTCCGGGTCCGCTTGCTCCTCGGCGTCCATGACCGGAAACAGGTCGACGTCCGACCATGAGTCCACCTCAACCCAGAGGTGGTCACGGCCGTCCCATGTCCACGCAACCTGGCGGACGGACGGCACTAACTTGAGGGCCTTGGCCACGGTCTGGACCTGGGCTGATGGGGTCACGAGGTCTACCATGCCCGCCCTCCCCCGGCTTTATCGTACTACGCCGCCCGCTCGTAACAGGGCCCACCTGCGTAGTTGAATTCTGCGTCGCCATGGCTGGCCATGCGCCCGCCCGTTTGTCCCGGCAGCCGCGCCAGGATGGTGCAAGTTACGTATTCAGGCGTGCGACGCTTCCGAACGGGCCAGCCGGCCCCAGCCACAACCGCAAGGTGGCGCCGCGCAATTGTGGTGTAAAAGACCTCCGGAGAAGGCCGGACCCACATCCCACACACTGGCTTTCCGCGGTCAATAGGTGCCTCTTGGACTACTGGTGGGCCCGGCAGGATTCGGACCTGCGACCCGAGGATTATGAGTCCCCCGCTCTAACCACTGAGCTACGGGCCCACACCGTAACGGCATTGTAACACGGGCCCCCGGGCTCGACCCCCGGAGCCCGTCCCCTGCGTGCGTAAATCAAACGATCGTGGGGCCATTGTTGGACTCCCGCACGTTGGAGGTGCCCGCGCTTGCCGATCCGGCATCCCGCCGCCACGGCCGTGGCCATCGCGGCCGCCGTCCTCGTCGCGGCACCGCTTGCGTTCGCCGCCAATCCCAGCGCCAACATCCCCGATCCCCTGGCCGGCGTGCAGTGTCTGCTCAGCGCCGGGCAGGTGGTGGGCGGTCCGTGCGCCGTGGTCAATGGCAGCGTCAGCTGGCAGACGCCGGCCGTGGCCCAGGACTACCTGAACGCCATCAACGCCGGCCGCCATGCGGAGGCCTTGGGCGCCATCCGCCTCCCCTCCGGCTTCGCCTCCGAGACGGCCGATCAGCAGTTTCTGACCCTGATGAACACCGAGCGCGCCGACCGCGGCCTGCCGCCTGTGCTCGCGCAAACGGCCGCGCTGGACCAGGCGGCTGCCACCGGGGCCGCGGACCGGACGGACCCCACGCTCGGCCAGACTGGCGCCGCGTGGGGCTCGGTCTGGGGCGAGGGCGGCTCCGTCCTCGCCATCTGGTTCGACTGGATGTACAGCGACGGTTGGGGCGGCAGCGCCGCGGCGACGCCCAACGTGGACTGCACCGGCCCGGGCGCGCCCGGCTGCTGGGGCCACCGCGACGTCCTCCTCGGCACCTACGGCTCGGGCGGGCCCGCCGCCGGCATCGCGGTCGGACAGCTCGGAGGCGGCCAGATCTCCGCAGCCATCGTCCTGACGGCGGGTGCGGGCCGGACGCCGACCGCCGCCGCCACCCGCGCCGCGGCGCCCGCCGCCACCACCCCAGCGCCCACCGTCGACGCCGCGGGCTTCACGGACCTCTTGGGCGCAGCCTGGGCGGTGCCGGCGATCACGGCCCTCCATGCCGCAGGGGCGCTCCACGGCACTTCGGCCACCACGTTCTCGCCGCTGAGCCCGGAGACGATCGCGCAGATGGCGACCATGACGGGCCGGCTGTTCAACTGGCGGGGAGATGCCGCAGTCGCCCCCGCCGGCACCCCGCGCTGGGCGGCCGCTGACCTGGCCTTCGCCGCCGACCACGGCTACCTGG
>JAJYVM010000316.1 GCA_021792015.1 Bacillota bacterium
GTACGCCGAGGTCATATCGGCGCGCGTGGCGACCGACCGCGACACGGGCCGTTCCCGTGGCTTCGGCTTCGTCGAGGTTGCCGAGGCGCAGGCCCAGGCGGCGATTGACGCCCTCAACGGCTCGGACTTCGACGGCCGTCCCCTGACCGTCAACGAAGCCCGGCCGCGCGAGGAGCGGCCGCGCAACAACCGTCCGCGGTACTAAGCCGAAGGGACGAGCAGAGCGCCGCCCCCCATCAAGGGGCCGGCGCTTTGTATTTGCGACCGTGTTGACTTCAGCCACCTCAGGGCGCGGGGCGGGACCACCGCCAAGAAGCGGTTGCCGACCCCAAGCCCTTCTCGCGCGCCCGCCTGAAATCGGCATCGTCCAGCACCGCGTCGCGCTCGGTGGTCTGGATGCGGCGGTGCCCCCACCGGACCGGCTCCTGCCGGCTGCGTCCGGCTGGCGGTGATGCGCTGCGGCGGGCGGGCCCTGGGGTGCACATGCGCGTGGCGTGTCGGCCCCGCGGGCTTGCCGCGGCCGCCAGCGGGCGTCCAACCAAGGCGACCCGGCCTGTGCAGTCGTGACCCACCACAGCGCCAGCCGGCACCGTTGCGTGAGCGCCGGCGCAGGGCCCGCACCGGCGACAGGGCCCGCCTCTCCAGACCCGCACCGCCACAACGATTTGCGCAATGCAGGCGTCCTCGCGGCGATCGTTACGCTTCCTCACCCCGGAGTCCTGTGGGCCTGGCCTTGTCGTTGCCGCGGTTCGGCGCCGGTCCGGTGTCGCCGGCTTTCCCGGGCGCTGCCGGGGCCGGCGCCGCCTGAGCGGTCGCCTCGACGACCACGCCTGTACGAGCGAGTTCGGCCACGTGCTCGGCGGAGAAGCCCGCCTCGGCGAGCACCTCCCCGCTGTGCTCGCCCGCCATGGGTCCGTCTCTTGGCGGAGGCTGCTCGATGCCTGCCAGGTCGAGCCAGCGGCCCGGACCCACACGCGTCACGCCGCGATGGTCTTGACCGCGCACCGCCAGCAGCCCGTGCCCGATCAGCGCCGCGTCGCCGACCAGCTCGCGCGGCTGGCGGGCCATGACGGCAGGCAGTCCGGCCTCGGCACAGTGCCGGAGCACCTCCGACAGGGGCAGGCGGCGGACGGCGCGGGCGATCTCCGCGGTGGTCGCCTCAGGCGAGGTCGCATCGCATCGCGAGACCAGGCCGGCCGAGCCGGCGGCCTGGAGATCCTCCGGCCAGCGGGCGTCGATGCGCAGCCAACCATCCGCTGCCTCATAGAGACGGTCGAGCGGCCCTCGGCCGGGAAAGTCGCGGCCCCCCGTCGGCGGCATCGGGCCGCCCTCGTGGCGCACCAGCAGCTCCGCCTGCGCCAAGCAAGCGGACGCCGCGAGCGTCACGTGCACATGCTGGCCGCGGTGGAGCCGGCCGCGGGCGTAGAGCGAGGCACACGCGCCGAGGGCGCCGAGACCGGCGGAAAGCACGTCGTTGACAGGCACCGTCAGGAAGACCGGGCTATCATCCGGGTCGGGGCCTCCCTGCGACCGCATGATCCCGCTCATCGCCTGCACCACGGGGTCAAAGCCCGGACGATTGCCCAGGGGGCCCACCCCTCCGAAGGCGCTCACCGATACCGTGGTCACCAGCGGGTTGATCTGAGAGAGCGCCGCGTGATCGAAGCCGAGGCGCTCGATCACCCCTGGCCGGTAGTTCTCGACGACGATGTCGGCAGTGCGCGCAAGGGCCGAGAACGCCGCCGCGCCAGCAGGTCGAGCAAGGTCGACGACCACGCTGCGCTGGCCGCGGTTGTACACCGCGAATCCGACGCCCCCTCGCCCGCCGTGGGCGACCCTGAACTCATCGCCGAAGGGGGGGCGCTCGACTTTGACGACGTCGGCACCGAGCTCGCCGAGCAGGGTCGAGATGTACGGCCCGGCGATGATCGTGCCGAGATCGAGCACCCGCTTGCCCCCAAGCGGGAGCTCGGGTGACCGGCCACTCGCGGGGGCCGCGCGGCCAGGCCGCTCGCTCCATCTGCCAAGGACCGAGCGCGGCGACGCCTGCCGCTTCAGGGCATCAGGAGTCAGGCGCGCCGGAGTCTCCGAGAGGCCCACGAGGACCCCAGGCATCACGACCGTCTGGCCCCTGTCGTCGGCCAGCTCGGCGCGGAGGCCCATCGCCTTCACCTGCTCATGGTCGAGCCAGTCGCGGCTCTCGAGCACGGCCGCCACCGGGACGTCGGATTGCTCGAGGATGGCCATCCACTCCGCCCGGGTGCGACGGGCGAATTGCTGCTCCAGGGCCTGGATCAGCCAGCCGTGGTTGTCCGGCAGCCGCACCCGGGCGGGGTCACCGGCGATGCGCCCGTCAGCGAGCAGTTCGGCGAGGCCGAGCGCCGCGAACGCGCGGCTGATGAACGCCGACGTGAACGCGCCCAGGAAGAGCCACTGCCCGTCGGCACAGCGATAGCAGCGATAGTTCGGCAGGGCGCCGCCCGGTCCGCCAGGCCGGTGGATGTGAGGGTCGTCCCGTCCCGCGGCAAATCCACCTGGCGACACGAGCGCGGCCCCGTGAGCGCCACCGGCGACGGCGAGTCCGGGGGTGGGGCGACCGGCCTGCTCCCCGATCAGCAACGCGACCGCGACCGTGGCAGCCCAGATACCCTGCATGTGGAGGGCCAGCGGGTAGAGGCAGTCGACGGGGACATCCGAGTACGATCCCTGGCTCCACGCATGTCCGAGCCAGGCAAAGAGCAGTCCGCCGGACTCGCGCCCCCCTGCCCACGGGGTTTCGCCAAGAAGATACGGGGGCATGACGATCCAACGTCCCATCGTTCCCGGGCGAAGGCCCTGCCGAAGGAGCGTGTCGAAGTCGACGGCGCCACCGGTCGTGCCGACCAGCACCACGTCGGCCCGCTTCACCAGCGTTGCCAGCCAGGCGAGCTGTTCAGCGCTGGCCGGATCGAGCGCGACGGTGCACTTGTTGCGATGCCACATCGGGTCGGTGGGATGCAGCACCTTGTGACGGCTTGCCGGGGTCGCCACCTTGACGACGTCGGCGCCGAGGTCCGCAAGCAGCATGCCGGCGACGGGGCCGGCCACTCCCTCGGTGAGGTCGAGTACGCGAACGCCCGCGAGGGCTCCCTCGCCGGGAGCGGAAGCGACCGTCATCTCCACACCACCAGCCTGACCGCAGATCGCACTGGGCCCGCGGACTCGGGCGGCGAGCCACAGAACACGTCGCGGACGCCGCAGCGCGGGGGCGAATTCTGGGCCGGATCCGCGAAGTCGCGGACCGCACCTGGCATCACGACCGTGGCGCGCTTCAGCACGACATGGCCCGTCAGCATCTCGTCTCCCTACGCGTCCTTGCGGACCCCGCCGCCCCGGTCGGGTCCCGGCACCGCCACGTCTCGCTCGCGGGCTGCCGTGGCCGTCCCAAGCTCGCCATCTCGCCATCATGAGGGGACGGGTGCGCCGCCGCCGCGTCGTCACGCGTGAGGCCGGGGTACTCCGCCAGCACCCGCTGGCCCGTGTCGCCGCCCGCCATCATTCCGAGGATACTGCGCACCATGATGGGTGTGCCGCGGATGCCGGGCTGGCCGCGGCACCCGGCGGGGTCGACGGGCATCCGGTCCCTTCGTTGGCCTGACGACCCTCCTCCCGGCTCAGGCCCATCGAGCTCGGCATGCGCTTGCCATCGCGTTCCCTCAGCGGTGAAAGCCGGTCACCCCGGTCAGGGCCGCGAGCGCTGGCAACGGATCTTCCACTTCCGTCACCGCGATCGCGGGCAGCGAGTCAGCTGCTCCGCCCCAAATCTCCGCGATGAACGCGTCCCGTGCCACAGCCACGGGGGCGTTGATGGGCACGGGCTTTGCGTACCAGTGGATCGAGACATGGTACAAGCCCGCTGTTGCCCTCGCGTCGATGGCATAGCCGTTGCTTCCCGGCGGCGGCGACGGTAGCTGGCTCGGCAGATAAACCGGTAGCTTGGCCGGCACCAAGTTCCCAAGGGCCGGGACCCACGCGGCGGCGGGCCGGCCCTGGGGCGGGCCGCGGTGCCGCAAGCCGCCAGGAACAAGCAGCCGACCAGTAGGACGACCGTCGCCGGTACGACGACATGACGCGGCGGATAGACGTGTTCCTCTCGGTTGGCAGGGCGTGGACGCCGGCCTCAACAGTTGATCTTCGCCAGGCCCACCATCGAGTATGGCGCTTGCCGCCTTGTCCAGGTCCCCGACTCGGCGCCGTGCCCGGTCGATCCGAACTCTGACGGCTTGGACCCTTAGCGATCAACTGATACAGGCTCAGGATTACGTAGAGTCTTCCGACGGCCATCTGGTGACCTTCCGGCCGGCCCAGCGTCTGGATCTGAGGTCACAGCAGGGAAGTCCTTCGTTCCCTGCCTGCGGGCGGTCGGCACGTGGATCAACCCGCCCGTCAGGTCTCGCGTGCGGCCCATTTTCGGCGAATGGGCCCCCTTCCACGTCGCCGCCACCCGCCCAAAACAGAACATCCGGCGCGCGTGCGCCGGATGCTGTCAAATCTTTGGTGCCGAAGGGGGGATTTGAACCCCCACAGGCGTTACGCCTACGGCGCCCTGAACACCGCGTGTCTGCCAATTCCACCACTTCGGCTTGGTACTGATGATCCTAGCAGGAGCGGGAGCCGAGGTCAATGTGCGATGAGCAGCAGGAACAGGTAGACGAGGCCGGCGGCGCCGAACAGCATCAGCAGGAACGGGCCCAGCACCTCGAACGTGGCGATGATGAGGGCCAGGATGTCCTTCCAGTCCGGATCGACGCGCTCCTCCTCGTCCTCGTCGTCGTCCGGGCCGGAGTTGCCGCCCCGCGCGCGCACCTGCCGGAGGTTGATCACCCGTGGCCGCTCCGGCGCCGGCCCGCCGCCGCCACCAGATCCGCCGCCGGCGCCACCCGCAGCCACGCCCGCGCCGCCGCCAACCGCCCCTGCGCTGGAGCCGCTCCCAGGCACTCCGGCCGCCCCCCCGGCCCCCAGGCCGGACCGCGCACCGCCGC
>JAJYVM010000317.1 GCA_021792015.1 Bacillota bacterium
CCCATAGCGCGACGTCACCGGCAGCGCGATCACGGCGGGAGCGGCCGTCGCGGCCCGGAGGAACGGCGGCGGGCCTCCCGGTGCCGAGAACGCGGCGGCCAGCGAGCGGGCGCTCAGGGCGCCTCCCGCCGGCGAAGCCACGGCCGCGACACCGCCCAGAGCCCGCAGGGCGGCGGTGACCCGGTCTACCTCTGCCCAGGTCGCCGCGTCGGTAAAAGCGGTAGGGGCGGACAGGACCACCGGCAGGGGAGCGATGGAGCCCGCGCCGTAGTCCTGCTGTTGCCGGGTGACGGCCAGCCGTACAACCGAGTTGCGGGGCAGCATGCGCGCCACATTCGCCGGCGAGCGCACCAAGAGCCCAGTCGCCCCGAGGGCCGGCACGACCAGAACGGCCGCGCCGAGCAGCAGGACAGGCACCGGCCGGGCCGTGAGCGCGGCCGCCAGACGCGGCCAGACACCTCCTAAGCCGGCCGGTCGGGGGATGCGCCCGCGCTCGCTCTGTGTGCCAAGGAGCGAAAGCAGGGCGGGCAGCAGGGTCAGCGTCGCCACAAGCACGGCGAACACCGCGACGCAGCCCCCCACCGCCAGTCCGCTCCAGTAAGCGGTGCGCGGGATGAGCAGGCTGAGCATGGACACCCCGACGGCAAGCGCCGAATAGAAGACAGAGCGCCCAGCCGTGCGCATGGCCCGGTCCACCGCCGCCTTCACCGGCAGCCCGTCCCGCAGCCCGGCGCGGAAGCGCGCGCTGAGGAACAGGGAGTAGTCGATGCCGACACCGAGGGCAAGAAAGCTGACGATATTGGTCAGGTATATGGAAAGCTGCAGGTAGGGCTCCAGAAGGTCCACGGCCGCCAGCGCCAGCATCGAGGCCACCACCGCGACCAGCAGCGGTAAGAGCGCGGCCACCGCCGAATCGAAGACCAGCAAGAGCAGCACAGCCAGCGCCGGCAGCGCGACGTAGCCCGCGACCCTGAGTGTCTGCATTGCCGCGCCGACCACCGCGTTCCCCGCCGAGCCGAGACCCACGGTCCGGACGCGTGCACCCGGAACGTACGCCAGCGCGGCGCGCAGTGCTCGGGCGGCTGTCTGCGCCGCGGGCCCGGCGCCGGGCAGGACATCGACCATCACGGTAGCGGGGTGTCCGGGCAGCGCGGCCACATGGGCGGATGCGGCAGGCACCCCGGCCGTGCGCGCCGCTTTCGCCCACAGTCCCTCGACGCGCGCCGCGGGCAGGCCCTGCACCATCGTCGAGGACTCCCCGGCCGGCGACACCGGGAGCCGCCGCAGCATGCGGTCCGCCCACGCCGCGGCGCCCCTGGGATTGTCGAAGCCGGAGGAACTGAGTCCGTGCGTCACATGCAGGGCGAGCGGCACGCACAGCAGCGCCGTCAGCAGCCAGACGCCCAGGATCGGGAAACGCAGGCGGTGCCAGATCATGCGCCCACCCCCGGGCGCTGCGCGGTGCGCCAGCGCCCCGTCCCAGCCTAACCCCCGCGCCCGGGAACGGGCAACCCGCGGCGTGCGACGCGCAGGGAAGCACCGGAACGCGCGGAAATGGGTCTGGGCCGCCATGCGCCAGGGCATTCCCCTGAGCGACAGCGCTTCCCTGGAAACAACAGGAACGGGAGGCAGGGGGGTTGAGCTCTGCCGCGTGGTTTGTCGCCGTCATCGTCGCCCTGGCCGCCGTGCTCGGCGCGACCGGTCGCGCGGACATCGACGTGATCGGGGCGCTGATCTGGCTCGCCCTGGCCTTCGGGGGCGTGCTGCCCGTTTCGCGCCTCCTCGGCGGCTTCGGCAGCGACGCCGTGCTGCTGGTCGGCTCGATGATGGCGGTCGCGGAGGCCCTGCGCCGGGTCGGCGCGGCGGACCGGCTGGCACGTTGGCTCCTGCGCCGCGCCGCCAGCGGGGAGCGGCAGGCCCGCCTGACCTTCACCCTGACCGGGGCCGTTCTGTCTGCGCTCATCGAAACCACCGCAGGGACAGTGGGGCTCCTCCCCATGGTTGCCCGCCTCGGCCGGGAAGGCAGCGTCAAGCCGGAGCGCCTCTACCTCATGGGGGCGCTCGGGGCCATGGCCGGCGGCATCCTGACGGTCGTCGGCACCAGCGGCAACGTGGTCGCCAATGGAGTCCTGGCCGGCCTCGGCCAACCGGTCTTCGGCTACCTCGAGCCGGCGCGCTTGGGCGTGTTCATCGTAGCCATCTCCGCACTCTACGCCCTGACCGTCTCCGGTCGCCTCCTGCCCCAGCCCGGCGGTGTCGCACTCGATCAGGCGATCGGGGCTCTGCGGGCTTATGTGGCCGAGGTGCGCGTGGAGGCCGGGTCTTCCTGGGCGGGCCGGAGCCTGCGCGAAGCCGCGTTGCCCGCCGAGGCGGGCGTGGACGTGCTGGCCGTGATGCGGGGCACGCGGCGGCGCACCGATCCCGGACCGGACGAGGTCCTGCGGGCGGGCGACGTGCTGTTGGTGACGGGGCCCGCGACAGCGGTCGCGGGCCTCAGCGCGGTCGGGGACACCCCGGCGGCGCCTCCCGCCGCGGAAGGCCTGATACCGCCCGGTTCGGCTTGGGTGGGCGCCACGCTGGCCACGCTGCGGGCCCGGGGCGCCGGCCTGCGCGTTCTCGGCATCTGGCGCCACGGCCAGACGCTCACCGGGCGCCTCGGCAACGTGCGTCTGCTCGCCGGCGACGTGCTGCTCGCCCGCGGTGAGCGCGACGCCTTCGCCGCCATGCAGGCCGCGGGCCACATCGCCTGGCTGAACCCGGTCGAGGCACCGGAGGGCGACCGCGGGCGCGGTGCATTGCGGGGGCTGCTGGTCCCCCTGCTGGTGCTGGCGGGATTCGTGGTCGCCGCGGCCTCGGACCGGGTCGACCTCGGGCTCGCGGGCTTCGCCGCCGCCGTGGCCATGGTCGTCGGCGGGTGCCTGGACGCGGCGGACGGCTATGGCGCCGTTCAATGGAAGGTGCTGGTACTCCTCGCGGGGGTCATCCCGCTCGGCGAGGCGATCTCCAAGACCGGGCTGGCCTCGGAACTCGCACGGGGGCTCCTGGTGCTCGGGCGCCTCTGGGGCCGGCAAGCCGCCCTGGCCGGCCTCTGCGTCGCCGCCGCCCTGCTGACCCAGGTCCTTTCCAACGTCGCCACCGCTGCGGTGATGACACCGGTCGCCGTCCTGCTGGCGCAGGGCTCAGGCCTGGCGGTCAAGGCCTGCGTCGCCGCCGTCCTGGTTTCGGTCCTGTGTACACCGCTCACCGCGATGGCCAGCAAGCCGACGATCCTGGTCCAGGAGGCCGGCGGCTACCGCACCTCGGACTACCTGCGGATCGGCATTCCCTTCAGCATCGCCTGTGTGACGGCGGCGGTGCTCCTCGCCCCGCTGCTCTGGCCCGCCTGAGATCCGAAACCCCGGCATCCGAACCGATGCTTGGCCGCTGTGCCGGGAGGGCAGTTCGCGCCCGGCCGCCCCGCTCGCGGGAGCGGCAGGCCCTGCGACCGACGCCGGGAGTCTGGGCGCTGCAGTCCCCAACGCTGATTCACAAGCGGGATGGCTGGTGGCTGCACCTGCCCTTCGAGAAGCGGGTCGAGATCAAGGGCAGGGCAGGAGACCGCAGGCTGGCCGAGCCTGACCTGAAGGTCGGCACCATCGACCTGAACGCGGACAGCGCCGCCGCGGCCGCATGGAAGGGGCCGCGTTGCCTGGGCACCCGCACCATCTGGCACGCCCGCGAAAACGCCAAGCGGGAGAAGGTGTTGCAGAAGGTCGCGCGACGGCAGCGACGGAGCGGGCGGCCGATCAAAGGCCAGAGGAGCAATGCAGGTCTCTGGCGCTACATCGCCGGGCTGGATGCGGCGGTGGCGTGGCGGGTTGCCGCAGCCAGCATCGCCTGGGCGGTCGCCGGCGGCTTGCAGAGGTCCTGGTGTTCGAGCACCTGCGGCCGTACCGGCCCGAGCGCGGCCTGTCCTGGAGTCGGCGGACGAAGCGCAAGCGCTCCTGCTGGTTGCGCGGCAAGGTGCTGGCGCATGTGAAGCACATGGAACAATTCCCGAACAACAGGGCAAGGCATCCCCGCCGTCGTTGGCACCGAGGGGTCCCGAGCCGCCCGGCTCCGGCGCGCCGCAGCCGCACATCCGGCAGGCCGCGTTGCTGCCGACGGCGAACGAGTGGGGGTGCGCGCGGGCTGACCGCAGCAGATGCCGCCCCGCTTTGGAGGGTCTCGCATGGCGATCGCCGTCTTCGTCACCTGCCTCGCCGAGGCATTCGCCCCCGAAGTGGCGAGCGCCGCGGCCGCCCTGGTTGCCCGGAGCGCGGACGCGGACGTCGTGGTGGAAGTTGGCGACGGCTGCTGCGGCCAGCCCGCGTGGAACGCCGGCTACCCGACCGAGGCCCGCGCCTTAGCTCGCCGCCTCATCCCTCGCCTCATGCCTTACGAAGTCGTGGTGGTGCCCTCGGGCTCCTGCGCCACCATGCTGCTGCGCTACTACCCCCACCTCTTCCCGCCCGGCTCCGCCATGGCCGCGCAGGCCTCTGCCCTGGCGGACAAGACCCAGGAGTTGTCCGCATTCCTCGCCCAGCGGCCGCCGCTGCCGCGGGACACCGCCGCCTCCACGTCAGGAGCCGCCGGGGCGGATGTCCCTGAGCCGCGACATGCGGTCGCGGCCTCTGAACCCGCGGACGCCTCAACGGTTGCGCTCGCCTTCCACCCCTCCTGCCATTCACTGCGGGGGGCACTCGTCGGCGATGCGGGTCAGCGCTGCCTGGCGGCCGCCGGCTGCGCGATCCTGCCCCACACCGACGCGGAGGAGTGCTGCGGTTTCGGCGGGCTGTTCGCCGTCAAGCAAGCAGCCCTCTCTACCGCGATGGCTGATCGCAAACTCGACGCCCTGGTGGCTGCGGGGGCCACCGCGGTCGTGGCGGGCGAGTTGGGATGCCTGTTGCACCTCGAGGGTCGCGCGCGCCGCCGTGGCCTGCCATTGCAGTTCCGCC
>JAJYVM010000318.1 GCA_021792015.1 Bacillota bacterium
TGGCGGAGATCCGCCGCGACTGGCCCGGCGGCCGCATCCTGGTCATCGGCCACGCCGCCACGCGCTGGGCCGTGGCGCGCCTCATGACCGGCGCCGACCTGGCCGAGCTCATCGCCGCGCCCCTCGGCTGGCGTCCCGGCTGGTCGTATCCATGCAACCCCTAGACTTCAAGGCCCGCCCGCCGGGCGCGCTGCCGGTCCCGTTCTTCGCCCTTGGCCTCCTCGGCCTGCTGGCTGTCCCCATCGCCGCCGCCATCGACCCGGCCGTGGCCCTGTCCGACCACCCCCATGCCCCCGGCGTGCTGTTCCTGCACCTGATCACGCTGGGCTTTCTGGCGCCGACGATGATGGGCGCCTACTACCAGCTCGTGCCGGTGATCCTGCACGTGCCGATCCCGTGCCCGGGCCTCGGCCGCTGGATCCTGGCCGGCCTGGCCGCGGGCGTGGTGGTGTTCCTTTTGGGCTGGGGCGTGCGCTTTCCGGAGGCCATCGCCGGCGGGGGCATCCTCGCGGGGCTGGCGCTCTACGCATTCATCGCGCAGGTCGGCGCAGCGCTTGCGCGCCTGCGCCGTCTCACCCTGCCTGCGGCGGGCTTTGTGGGCGCCCTGCTGGCCCTCGCCGCCGTCGGTCTGCTCGGCCCGCTTCTGGCGCTGGGCTTCTTTGCCCACGCCCTGCTCGTGGCCCACGTCGCGGCCGCCCTGGCGGGCTGGCTGCTGCTCACGATCCTCGGCGCCACGTACCAGCTGGTCCCGTTCTTTGCCGCGACCCCGCCCGCCATCGGGCCGCGCTTCGGGTACGGCCCCACCGCCCTGGTGGCCGCCGGCGCCCTGCTGCTGGCCCTTGGCGCCGCGCCGCCGGTCGGCGGGGCCGCCGCCTGCCTCGGCCTCGCCCTCTGGGCCGCGGACATGGCCCGCCTTGCGCGCCACGGCCGCCAGGCCCGCCGCGAGCCGGTCGCCCGCTACACCGTCCTCAGCATCGGCCTGCTGGTCCTGACCGCCGCTTGCGCGGAAGCGGACCTGCTCGGCGCCGCCATTCCCGTGCGCGTGCTGGCGCTGACCGGCATCCTGGCGGCGCCGGCCCTGCTGATCATGGCCCAGCTGCAGAAGATCCTGCCGTTCCTGGCGGCGCTGGAGGCCCGCGGCGTCAAGACGGAGCAGCTCTTCTCGCGGCAGGCGGCCGACCGCGTGCTCCCGGTGGCCGCCCTCGGCCTTGTGGGCCTTGCCGCCGCCTCCGCCCTGACCTCGCCGCTCGGCGTGCGCGCCGCAGCCATCCTCGCGGCGGCGGCCGCCGCCGCCTACGTGGCCATCCAGTGGCGGGCCTTCAGGCGCTTTCGGGCCAGTGCCAGGTGAGCCTTCTCGGCATCGACGAGTAGCGGACGCCGGTCACCGCCTCGCCCCTGCCGTCCCTGGACCAGGTGTGGGCGTTGATGACGCCGGCAGCCTGGTGGTCGGTGATGATCGCCGCCTGGTGCTCGTCGTCCTCGTTGATGGAATGGACGATGGCTCCGACCCCGGGTTGCGGCAGGCCACCCGTGTCGAGCCCCCTCTCAGACGGTGAATCGGCCGATGGCGAACAGCGCGGCGAAGGCCACCAGCAGCATGGCCGTCTGGCCGAGGGCGGGGTTGAGGGCGGCGCCGCGTCGTTGGCCGACGCTGCGGATGAGGATGAAAACCACCGGCAGCGTGAGCCAGGGTAGCCAGAACCACCCGCTCCGGTCGACCAGCGGCAGCACCTCGGCCAGGATCAGCAGCAGGGTGTAGTGCACGCGCGTGGCCGCCGGTCCAAGGGCGACGGCCAGCGTGTTGCGGGCGGCCACGCGGTCGTGCTCGATGTCGCGCAGGTTGTTGACCACCAGCACGGCGTCGGCCAGCAGCCCCACGGCGATGGCCGCGGCCAGGGCCCCGGCGCCGAGTGGCCGCCCCTGGGCGTACACCGTGCCCAGCACGGCCGCGACGCCGAAGAAGGCGAAGACGAAGAAGTCGCCGAGCCCGTGGGCGCCGTACGGCCAGGGCCCGTTGCTGTAGAGGATGGCGGCCGCGATGGCCAGCAGGCAGACGATGGGGATGGCGGGGCCGCTCGCGGCCCCCATCACCAGCGCACCCGCCTCCGCGGCCGCGAACGTGACGGCGGCGCCCCAGGCCACGGCCCGCGGGGACAGGAGCCCCGCCTGCGTCACCCGCAGGGGGCCGATGCGCTCGCCGGTGTCGACCCCGCGCATGAAGTCGCCGACATCGTTGGCGAAGTTCGCGCCGATCTGCAGCAGCAGGGCCGTCGCCAGGGTGACGGCGACCAGCCCGAGGTTGAGGGGCCCGCCCGCGTGGGCGACGCCGACGCCGGCCAGCACCGGCGCAACGGCCACGGGCAGCGTCTTCGGCCGCGATGCCAGCATCCACACGCGCCAGCCCGGCGTCCCGCCGCGCCGCGGGCCCCCGGACGGGATCCGAATCCGTTCCTGGGCCGTCGACACATCCAGCCCCCTCACCCGAGTCGCTCGCGCGGGGAAGACCGCGCGCTTCATCCGAGCACTGGCGCCTCGACTCAGTTTAGCGCTACGTCGCCTTGCGGCGGGGGCATCGCCAAAGCCACAATACTGGCATGCGACCAAACGACCGGCCCCCCGCAAGCGCCCGCTCCACCGCGCTGCAGCGCGGCCTCCTCAAGTTCGCCGAAGGCTCCGCGCTCATCGAGTGCGGCGATACCCGGGTCCTCTGCGCCGCCAGCGTCGAGCCGGGCGTGCCGCCGTTTCTCCGGGGCAGCGGCAGCGGCTGGGTGACGGCGGAATACGGCATGCTCCCGCGCAGCACGCAGCAGCGGACCCCGCGCGAGGCCAGCCGCGGCCGCCAGGGCGGCCGCACGGTGGAGATCCAGCGCCTGATCGGCCGCAGCCTGCGCGCCGTCGTCGACACGGCCGCGCTGGGCGAGCGCACCGTCTGGATCGACTGCGACGTCCTGCAGGCCGACGGCGGCACCCGCACGGCCAGCGTCACCGGCGCCTTCGTCGCCCTGTGCGAGGCCCTGGAGAAGCTGCGGGCGCGCGGCGACCTGAAGAGCCTGCCCCTGCGCGACTTCGTGGCCGCCACCAGCGTGGGCATCGTCGACGGAGAGGCCGTGCTCGACCTGGAGTACGCCGAGGACTCCCGCGCCGAGGTCGACATGAACGTCGTCGCCACGGCCAGCGGGCGCCTGATCGAGGTGCAGGGCACGGCCGAGCGAGCGCCGTTCTCCCGCGACCAGCTCAATCACCTGCTGGACCTGGCCCAGGCCGGGATCGCGGAGCTCGTCGCCCTGCAGCGGGCCAGCCTGGGGGAGGACGTCGCCGCGCGCGTCGGCGCGAAGTGATGCCTCATGAATCATCGCTGGCCACCGTCGTCCTCGCCACTCGCAACCCCGGCAAGCTGGCCGAGTTCGAGCGCCTGCTGGCCGGCGCGGGCTGGACGCTGCTGCCCATGCCGGCCGATCTGCCGCCCGCGCCCGAGGACGGCGACACCTACGCCGCCAACGCCGAGGCAAAGGCCCGCGCCGCGGCCCTGGCCAGCGGCCTGCCGGCCCTCGCCGACGACAGCGGCATCGAGGTCGACGCCCTGGGCGGCTTCCCCGGCATCCGCTCGGCGCGCTGGACCGACGGCGATCCGCCCGCCGATCTCCTGCTGCGTGCGGCGGCGCTGCCCCCGGAACGACGGTCGGCGCGCATGCGCGCCGCGATCGCATTGGCGTGGCCCGACGGGCGCTGCGTGGTCGCCGAGGGCAGCGTGGAGGGGGGCCTGGCCGCCGCGCCCCGCGGCAGCACGGGCTTCGGCTACGACGTGATCTTCGAGCTGCCCGACGGGCGGACGATGGCCGAGGTCGGCGACGCCGAGAAGGACCGCATCGCCCACCGCGGCCGGGCCATGCGCGCGCTGCTGGCCGCCCTGCGCGAGACCGCGGGCTAGCTCTGCCAGCGCCGCCGCCAGCCGGCTGCCGTCCGCATCCGCCTCGGGGTCGTACCCGGCCACGCCCACGGCCGCCAGCGTGCCCGCAGAGCGAGCCGCCGCCAGCCACGCGCCGATGTCCTCGCCCGTGGCCAGGTCCACCTGCGCGGCGAGCGGGCCCTGCCGCAGCCAATCCGCCTCAGCCCCGCCCAAGCGGACGTCATCGCCGGCCAGCGGCTCGCGCGCCAGGCCGGGGTGGTCCTGGCCCAGCAGGGCGGCCAGGCCGGGTGCGGGCGCGCCCAGCCAGAGCAGGCGCCGGGCGTGGGCCCCGGCGACCATGCCGGGCGCGGCGGCGGAATCCCCGGCCAGGACCAGCGGCAGATGCCCCGCGCGGCGCACGGCCGCGACCCCGTAGCCACGGATGGCGAAGGCCATGCCTGATGCATTGGGCGGCCGCTCACGCGGCTCCAGCAGCCGAGGGTGCCGGTGCTTCAGGTGGGGGTGGGGATGAAGGAGCGCCCGGCCAGCGCCACCCCCACCTCGGGCAGGCGCGCCGCGAGGGCGACCGCAGCCAGGGAGGGCGAAGGCCATGCGTGGAGGCATTTGGCGGCGGTGCCGGCCCCCGGCAGGGCGAAGCGGATGACGACAGCCATGAGGGTGTCCGTCTGGCACGCCTCCCCCGTGCACGATGCTGTCAAACCCGTCCGGCCGGCGCAATCAGGCGACGGCGAGGTGCCCGTCGGCCAGCACCGGGCGGCCGTCGAACGTGACGGTCGCGTGGTCGAAGATCATGTCCATGTGGATCGGGCCATCCACCTCGCCGCCGATGGAGCGGCTGTCGCCGATGGCGACGTGGGCCGTGCCGAGGGCCTTCTTGGCCTCGCGCAGGCTTGCGTAGGGCCGGCACCAGCCGTTGGTCCCGAGGGCGAACTCGGCGATGTTGGCCGCGGACTCGCCGTTCGCCTCGATCATGGCCATGACGGCCTGCGCCTCGCGCCCATCGTGCGCGGCCGCGACGCGGCCGCTTTTCACCTCCAACCGGAAGGGCTC
>JAJYVM010000006.1 GCA_021792015.1 Bacillota bacterium
CAGAAACCAGCGCGGGGAGGCCGTGCTGAGCTTCCGCACGCTGGGGCTCATGGCCACCAGGCCCACGTAGAGGGTCAGAAGCCGGGCCGGGCGCACCGACCGCACGCCGGGGCGCATGGCCGCCAGGGCCGCGCCCACCGGCCGCACAGCGGGGCGCATGGCCGCCAGAGCGTTGGCAAGGGCCAGAAACGAGGGCTTGGAGGCCATGCTGGCCTCCAAGCCCTCGTCGCAAAGGGGAAAGCCCGCCCGTGGCGGCTGCGCCGATCTACCGCGCGCCGGGGCTCATGCCCGCCAGGCCCTCGTAGAACAGGCACAGCGTCAGCAGGCCCCGATCGAAGTTGCTCAGGGTGAAGAACTCGTTTGGGGCATGGAAGTGCTCGCCGTTGAGGCCGAAGCCGATCAGGACGACGGGGGCGCCCAGGGTCCGCTGCAGCATGGGCACGACCGGGATGGAGCCGCCCATGCCGGCGAAGACCGGCTCCCTGCCGTAAGCGATGGCCATGGCGCGGGCCGCGGCCTGCATGGCGGGGTGGTCGCGGGGGGTCAGCGCGGGGTGGCCGCCCCCCTGGCCCCCAACCTCGACGGTGGCCGTCGGCGGGCAGAGGCGGCGCGCATGCGCCGCCACCAATTCCGCGATCTGCTCGGGGTCCTGGTCCGGGACCAGGCGGCACGAGATCTTCGCATGCGCCACGCAGGGGATGACGGTCTTCGTGCCCGTGCCCTGAAACCCGCCCCAGAGCCCGTTCAGCTCCAGCGTGGGCCGCCGCCAGATCTGCTCGACGATGGTGTACCCTTCCTCGCCCGTCAGGGCGGGGGCGCCGATCTCGGCCCGAAAGCCGGTCTCGTCGAACGGCAGGGCGGCGTACGCGGCGCGCTCCGCCGGCGTCAGGGGGCGCACGGCGTCGTAAAAGCCCGGGACGGTCACGCGGCCCTGATCGTCATGCAGGCTCGCCAAGAGCTCGGCGAGCACGTGCAGCGCGTTGGGGGCGGAGCCGCCGTACAGGCCGGAGTGCAGGTCGCTGACGCCGGTGCGCAGGGTGAGCTCCAGCGTCGTGATGCCGCGCAGGCTCTCGCAGAGCGATGGGACCTCGGGGCCGAGCAGGGGGCTGTCGGAGACGGCGGCCACGTCGCAGGCCAGGCGGCCCGCCTCTGCTGCCACGTAGCGCGCGAGGTTTTCGCTGCCGCACTCCTCCTCGCCCTCGATGATGAACTTCAGGTTGATGGGCGGAGTGCCGTCCAGGTCGCGCAGGGCCTCGGCGGCCTTGAGGTGCATGAAGATCTGGCCCTTGTCGTCGCTGGCGCCGCGGGCGAAGAGGCGGCCGTCACGGATCTCCGGGCTGAAGGGCGGGCTCTGCCACAGCTCGAGCGGGTCGGCCGGCTGCACGTCGTAGTGTCCGTAGACCAGCAGGGTGGGCCGGTCCGGGGCGTGCAGCCAGTCGCCGTAGACGACGGGATGGCCGCCCGTTGGCATGATCGCCACGTGCTCGAGGCCGACGGCGCGCATCTGGTCCGCGGCCCACGCGGCCGCGGCGGCCATGTCCCGGGCGTGCTCGGGGAGCGTGCTGATGCTGGGGATCCGCAGCCACGCGCAGAGCTCGTCCAGGTGGCGCGCGCGGGCATCGGCCAGGTAGCGCCGGAACGCGTCGGCGTCGGCCATGTGGGGACCTCCTTCGTCGGCCCGTCCTAAGGTCGCTCGGCTGCCAGCCGGGGTGGGGCGGGGCGCCGCCCACCGGCAGCCTACCACAGCCCGGGGGACATCGTGTTGCGGGCCCCGGGCGGCATTCGGTGGCGGTAAGGTGAGCAGAGGGGGGATCGGGATGGCGGGCGGGACGGCTGAGCCGGCGAGCTTTGTCCTGGTGCATGGCGCCTGGGGCGGGGGCTGGGGGTGGACGCCCTTCGCCGAGATGATGCGGCGGCGCGGGCACCGCGTGTTCACGCCGACGCTGACCGGCATGGGGGAGCGCGCCCACCTCTGGAGCGGCGCCATCAACCTGAGCACCCACATCGAGGACATCTGCAACGTCATCCGCTACGAGCGGCTGCACGACTTCGTGCTGGCCGGCCACAGCTACGGCGGCATGGTGGTGACGGGCGTCGCCGACCGCATGGCCGATCGCATCCGCTCGCTCGTGTACATCGACGCCTTCCTTCCGGAGGACGGGCGGTCCCTCTTCGACTACACGCCGGAGGCCAATGTCGCCCGCCTCGCCGATGCCGGCGCCCACCACGGCGGGCTCGGCCTGTCGGTGCCCGGGCCCTGGGTGCTGCCGGGCCTCAGCGAGGCCGAGCGGGCCGAGATCGAGGGCCTGCGCGGCCCGCAGCCGCTCGGCACCTGTGTGGAGCGGATCCGCCTCACCGGGGCCGCCGAGCGAATTCCGACGCGCATGTACATCCTGGCGGGGGCCAATCCCGGCGCGACCTTCCGCCAGTTCCACGCGCGGGTGCGGGGCCGGCCGGGCTGGCGCACGGCCGAGGTGGCGTGCGGCCACGGCATCCACCGCGAGCGGCCGGAGGAGCTCATCCCGCTGCTCGAGAGCGTGGTGTGATCCGGCGCCGCCGTCAGGCGCGCCCCCGCGCTGCGGTCAGGCCTGGCCGCCGCCGCTGCGGCGCTGCGGCTCCGTGAGGGCCACGTAGATCGTGGCGACGCTCTCCAGGGTGGCCCAGAGCCACGCCCAGGGGCTGCGGCCGGCCGCGGCCGGGCGCGGGGCGGTTGCGGCCTGCGCCGCCGCGGGCTGAGCCGGCGCCACGTGCACGGCGCTCTCCGCCGAGGCCACCAGGTGCCGGATGTCCGCCAGGCTGAGCTCGGTCAGCAGGTGGGTCGGATCCGAGGCGACGGCGAAGGCGCCGCCCTCGGCCGCGGACGCCGCCGGGGCCGGGACCTTCGCCGTCAGTGCCGCCGGTGCGGGTGGCTGCAACGCGTGGCTGATCTCCCTGTCCCTGCCCTTCAGGTCCATTGTAGCGCGCCGGGGCCGGGCCGACGGAAGGCAAGCGATGGCGTGAGCGCAACGCGTCACGGCGCCGGCGGTTCGAGCAGGTCCGGCCCGGTGCTCGGCGTGATGGCGGGGCGGCAGCACGACGCCTTCGCCCGGCGGCGGCGCCTGGCGGGCGAGGTGGACGTGGCGCGCGCGGCGGGCTGAGGATCCGGCACGGCCCGGCGGCCGTCCGCATACCTCCTGGCTGTGAGCGACGTGCGCCAAGCCGCGCTGGCGTTGGGCTACAGCCTCGCCGCACCCGTGGCGGGGGAGGCGCCTCCGCCCCTGCGCCCCGCGGCCCTCGGCCCGGAGCGGCTGCGCGCCTGGGCGGCGGCCCTGGCCGACCTGCATGCGCTCGTGCCGCCCGAGCGCCTGCCCGCCGCGCCCCTGCCCGACTGGCTGGCCCAGGTGAGCCAGCCCTGGCCCGTGGACGTCGCGCCCCTGCTGACCCAGGCCGCGTGGATGCGCCAGGGGGCGAGCCCGCCGGCGGGCGGCGCCCGGATCTGCCACCGCCGCTGGTGGCTGCGGCACGTGCGCTTTCAGGGCGAGGCCGTCGCCAGCGTCGGCGGCTGGGAGGCGGCCGGCCTGGGCGATCCCGCCGGTGACCTCGCCTCCGTCGAGATCGGCCTCGTGGCCGACGGCGCGTCCGCGGCCGCTGCGGAGTCGTACGCGGCAGCGTTCCTGGCGGCCTACGCCGAGGCGGGTGGGCCGGCACCGTCCGGCCTGGGCACCTGGCGCCTGGCGCTGGCCGGCGAGCAGCTGGCGACGGCCCTTCAGGCGCGCGAGCGAGGCGAGCGCGGCACGATTGCGGCGGCGGCGGTCTCGCTCTGGGCCCGGCTGCTCGGCCGCCTCCTGACGTCCCGGCGTTTGGACTAGCGCGGCTCGCGGCCCCCGGCGCCTCCCGCACCACACCCGGTGCGTCCATGCACCACCAACCCGGCCCGGGCCATACCTCGGTGGCAGGCGTCCAGGCCGCGCCTGGCCGCCGGAGGAGGTTGGTCCGTGCTGCGCACCGCTCCGCGGGTGCCCTTTTCCAGAGGCTGGCTCGGGCGCGCCGGTGCCGCCCTGGTCGTGCTGGGACCCGGTGTGCTCTCGATGGCCGGGGACAACGACGCGGGTGGCCTGCTGAGCTACGCCGCCACCGGCATGCGCTTCGGGCCGTCGCTGTTCGTGCCCCTGATGATCCCCCTTGTCGTGCTCAGCTTTGCCGTGCAGGAGATGGCGATGCGCCTGGCGGCGGCGACCGGCCGCAGCTTCGCCGCCCTGCTGCGCGAGCGCGTCGACCGCCGCTGGGCCATCCTGGCCGCCGTCGACCTCGCCCTGACGAACTGGTTCAGCCTGACGACGGAGTTCGCCGGCATGGGCATCGGCCTCGCCCACTTCGGCGTGCCGCTCGTCATCGGCGTGCCGCTCGCGCTGGCCGCCGTGCTGGTGCTGGCCATCGGCTTTCCGTACCGGCGCGTCGAGCGGCTGGCCGTCGGGGTGGCGGTGGCGAGCCTGCTCTTCATCCCGATCGCCTTCCGCGTCCACCCGCCCCTTTCCGCCATCGGCCTGCTGCCGCGCGGCGCCGCGCCGCCCGACCTCGGCTTTTTCGTCCTGGCGACCGTCGGCAACGCGATGGCCCCCTGGATGGTCTTCTTCCAGGCCAAGGCCGTGCAGACCAAGGGCATGGGTGTGGCGGACCTCCGCGCCGGCCGCGTGGACCTGATCGCGGGCTCGGTCATGCAGGGCACGGTGGCCGTCGCGGTCCTGCTGATCGCGGCGGCGAGCCCCGTGACGCAGGGCTTTGCCGCCGCCGCCTGGCTCGGGCACCTGGGCGCGCCGTGGGTCGGCGACCTGCTGGCGGTCGGGCTGTTCGACGCGGGCTTCGTGGCGGCGCTGACCGTGGGGCTGTCGTCGGCCTGGGCGGTGGCGGAGACGTGCACGGCCGAGCCGGAGCGGGCCGGGGGGTGGGTGCGGGGGGTCTACGCGGCCGGACTGGTCAGCGCGGCGGCCGCCGTGCTGCTGCCGAACCTGCCCCTGGACCTTGTGGCCGTCGGCGCGCAGGCCGCGTCCGGCATCCTCATGCCGCCGGTCGTCGGGCTGCTGCTGATGCTGTGCAACGAGCGCTCGCTGGGCCAGCGCGGGCGCAACGGCCGCCTGGCCAACGCCGCCGGCGCCCTGGCGGCCGCCGTGTTCACCCTGGCCTCGCTGGCGCTGCTCTGGTCGGCGCCCGTCGCATGATGCGCCGGCTGCTGATCTGGGGGCTCTGGGCATGGACGCTGCTGGCGCTCGGACTCTTCCTGGCCCGCTTGCTCGCCACGCTGCGCGGGTGAGTCGCACCCGCGCCAGATTTGGTGGGCCCGGGCCGTGCGGCCCGGGCCCTGATCACCCGCGCGCCGGGGAGGGTGGCGGCCCAGCTCAGCGGGTTGCGGTCCCGGTCACGTAGTCGCGCGTCAGGATCTGGACGTCGCGCAGCAGGGTGGCGGCGTCGTTGCGGAGGTTCAGGTTGGCGCCGCTCGCCACGTCGGCGGCGAGCCGACCGACCTCGGCGTCGATCGCGCCCGCGTGGGTCCGGTAGCGCGCCATCGCGCCGGCGCGCAGGCTCGCCCACACGGCGCCGATCTCGCGGGCCGCGTCGAGGGCGCCCTCCTGGTTGCCGTTCTCGGTGTCCAGCTCCACCTCGCGGGCCAGGTACTCCATGTTGTTGATCTGCACCGGCGGGGCGGTACGGTACATGCCGAGGAGCGCCGTGGTGTAGGCCGTGAGGTCGTTGGCCGCCATGGCCGTCGCCATCGGGTTGCGGCTGGTGATCGAGCTGCCGAGGCTGCTGACGGCGTCGTCGACGGCGGTCAGCAGGCCGCCGTTGGCGCCGTTGCCCTTGACGATGGTCCGCGCGGAGCCCCAGGTCGTGCTGAGGCTGCGGAAGTCATCCTGAATGCGGGTCCAGTCGACGGTTGGGCCGGTGGACGGCGTCGTGCGCGAGGTGACGCCGGGCGAGGCCGTGGTGCCGGTGGAGGTGCCGGTCGCGCCAGGGCCGGTCGTGCCTGTCCCGGTGGCGCCGGTGCCGCCCGGGGTGCCGGTGGCCCCCCCGGTCGAGGTGCCAGGCGCCGTACCGGTGCCGGCCGGCGGGGTCGCGCCCGTTGTGCCGGCGCCTGTGGTGCCGGCGCCGGTTGTGCCCGTGCCGGTGGTCCCGGTCGGCGGCGTCGTGCCCGTGGTGCCGGTTCCCGGGGTGCCGGTCCCGGTGGTGCCCGCGCCGGTGGTGCCGGTCCCGGTCGGCGGCGTCGTGCCCGTGGTGCCCGTGCCCGTGGTGCCAGTCCCGGTCGTCCCGGTGCCTGTGGTGCCTGGCGCGGTCGTGCCGGTGCCCGCCGGGCCTGTGCCCGTGCCGGCGCCGGCGCCGCCCGTCTGGGCCTGGCCCGTGGCGCTGGCGCCAGCGGTTCCGGCGTTGCGGGGGACAGCGGCGTTGAAGATGGCGACGGCCGTCGCGTCCATGCGGGTCAGCTCAACCGGCGCCCTGCCGGTCGTGGGATTCGGCGCCTGGCGGACGGCGCCGCCGAAGGAGCAGCCGGACAGGATCACGGCGGCGGCCACGGCCGCCGTCCCGACGCCGACCAACCGGTGTCCAGCCATGCGGGAATCAGCCTCCCGCGGGGAAGGCTGCCCCCAGGCGGCCCGACCGATGCGACGGCACATTCGCGCGGCATGCGCGCGGGGCACGGCCGGTCGATCCGGCCCTGCCCCGCGCCCTCGCCGCGCCGCAGCTCAGGCGGGAATGGTGAGGCTCTCGAGATCGCGGGGGTAGTAGGTCAGCATCTCGATGCCCGTATCCGTCACGACCACGGTGTCGCTGTGGCGGAAGCCCGCGAAGCCGTTGACGTAGATCCCCGGCTCCACCGTGAAGATCATGCCGGCCTGGATGATGCGGTGGTCGCCGCGGTCCAGGAACGGTGCCTCGTGCACCTGGGTCGACTTGGCGTGCCCGCTGTGGTGTCGCCATGTGGGCTGGAGGTTGTGCTCCTCGAAGTAGCGCCACACCGCCTTGTCCACGTCCGAGCAGGGGATGCCGGGCTTGATGGCCTCCAGCGCGATGTCCTGCACGTTGAGCATGTGCTGGAAGTATTCCGCCTGCTCGCGCGTGGGCTCCCCCAGCACCATGGTCCGCTCCAGCTCGCACGAGTATCCCCACACGGAGGCGCCGGCACCCGTGACGAGGACGTCGCCCCGGCGCATGACGGCGTTGGTCGTGATGGCGTGGGGGAGCGCCGAGCCCCTGCCGATCTGCCCGCGGAAGCCGGCCGAGGCCCCGGCCCGCCCGGAGGAGAGCGGCCGGTAGTCCTTGCCAAGCGTCTTGATCATGGTCTGGGTGGCCTCGTAGGAGGCGCGGGCCGAGACCTCGTTCTCCGTGACGCCGTCGCGGCAGTAGTCCTGCAGGAGGCGGTGGGCGAGGTTGGCCCAGCGCGTGCTCTCGCGGATCAGGGCGACCTCCTCGGGCGAGTTGATCATCTGCATGTCCTCGATCGTGTCGCGGACGGAGGTCACCTTCGCCTCGGGCAGGACCTCGGACAGGCGGGGCCCGCGGTAGCCGTAGATGGCGCCGTACCCGTCGCCGTCCACCCCGATGCGGGCGCCGCCGAGGCCCATCTCCTTCACCAGGTCGGCGAGAAACTGCATCGGGTGGCGGTCGCCCGGATACTCGGGGTAGCTGCGCACGCTGTCGACGAGCGCGTTCTCCTCCGCGTGCTCGGCCTCCAGACGCGGGAGCAGGAGGGCCGAGCGGCCGGAGGCGCTCAGGACGTACGCCATCGGGCGCTCCGTCGGGATCATGGCGAACGCGCACAGGTAGAACATGTTGTTGGCGCCAAAGCAGACCAGGCCGTCGTGGCCCTGCGCGGCCAGCTTGGCCAGCAGGTCGCTGCGGCGGCGGGCGTACTCGTTCTCGCTGATCCGGAGCTGCATGGGATCTTGACCTCCTGGAGGGGTCAGGATGGGGGGCGGCGGCCGCTCGTGACGTCCTGAAGGGCCCGGAAGACGGCTGGCGGCAGGTACTCGGCGTCGTCGGCGGAACGGGCGATCTCGCCGGCCAGGCCACGGGCGGCCGCGAACGCCGCCAGGGCGGCGCGGGTCGCGGGGTCCAGGGCCGCCGGATCCGGGCCCGTGGCGGCACCAAGATGGCCCGTGCGGCGCAGGGCGCGCCGGATCGCGGGCAGGGCCTCCGCATCCAGCAGGACGGGGTCGGAAGGGTTCTGGCGGGCGTGGAACCGGCGCTGCAGGTCGAGCAGGCGGGCCAGCTCGTCGATGGGGGCCGTGTGGTCGTCCACCCGCAGGTCGATGAAGCGGTCCGTCCAGCCGTTGTAGCCGGCGTTGGCCCGCGCCACGCACATGGCCGCCGACTGCATGCCGCGGCGGTCGCCCCCGGCCGCCTGGCCGGCGCGCAGGGCCGCGAGCAGGCGGTCGGCGAGGTCGCCGTGGCCGGCCGCGAAGGCCTCAGCCATGGCCTCCACGACCTGCGGCCCCGACAGGATGTTCCCCTGGGCTGTGAAGTGGGTGCCGGTGCGATGGCCGGCCCAGGTCATACAGTCGCTGCCGCTGTGGGCGGCGGCGCGGCCCTGGGCGTCGACCAGCCCCACCTGGCGCACGGAGACGGCCGTATCGCCCGCCAGCAGCGCCTGCAGGGCGGATGGCGCGTCCCGCCCGGCCGCCATCATGTCCAGGCCGCGCGGGCCGAAGCTGGTGTTGGTGCCGGCCTGGGTGGCCACGGCACCGACTCCCGCCCGCACCCACGGCACGACCGCGCCCACCGCGAAGAAGCGGGACTGCACGGCCACGCCGAGATCGCCGGTCCCCGGATCGAAGCCGACGATGGAGAACGTGCCCACGAGAGCCGCCAGCAGGGACATCGCCTCCCTCCTCCGCCCGGCTACTTCGGGCAGGCGCGATGGGCCTCCTGCCGTCGGGCCTGAGGCCGCCGCGGGCCCCAGGCGAGCGTTGCGGCAGTCGGGGCAAGGCGCGATCGCGCCCGCTGCCACTGCCGCCCGGCCGGGTGGAAGCGGCATCTGCGTGCGGTGGCGCCCGTGCCCAGCGGGGGATGCCACGCGGCCCTGCGGCGGGCGGACCGGGGGGGACCGGCTCGTCCATTCCGCCATATCATGGACCGACGCGGGCGGATCCGGCCCGCCGCCCACTCCATGGCTGGAGCGGGGGACAAGCAGTGGGGGTAAGCGGGGGGGAGCCGGATGCGGTGGCAATCGCGCGCCAGCAGGGCGAGATCGATGACCTGCGCGAGCGGGTCGCCCGCCTGGAGCGGCAGGCGCGGGACGTGGCGGATGCGGCGGAGCGGCGCCACGGCGAGGTCCGCGACGAGGTGCGGCGGGCGCTCAGGGTCCAGGCGGATGCCGTCCACCGCCTGACCGCACGCCTGGATGCGACGGAGGCTGCGGCCTCGGCGCGCGTTCCGGCGGAGCTGGCCCAGCGGCTGGCGGAGAGCCGGGCGCGGGAGGCCGCGACGCGCACCTGGGCGGTCGCCCTGCTGGGGGCGGTCGCGGTGCTGGCCGCCGCGCTCATCAGCCTGCTGGGCCACTGAGCCGCGCGCGGCGGCCGGTCACCGGCCCGTTACACGCCCAGGGCGCGCACCAGCATCACGGCCGCCTCGGCGCGCGTGGCCGGTGCCAGCGGGGCGAAGGTGGCGGTGCTCCGCCCCTTCATGATGCCTTCCTGAATCATCTCCGCCACGGAGGCGGCCGCCCAACTGCTGATGGTGGCGGCGTCCGTGAAGGGGGCCAGCAGGGTCGCCTGCTGGGTGGCCGTCGGCACGGGCGGGGCGTTGTTCTGCAGGGCCAGCATGCGCCCGATGAGCACCGCCATCTGCTCGCGCGTGATCGGGGCATCGGGGGCGAAGTGGGTGGCGTTGATGCCGCTGACCAGCCCGTCCTGGACCGCCGCCGCGATGGTGCCGGCATACCACACGGTGGGGCTCACGTCCGTGAACGGCAGGCTGCTGATGGCGCTCGCGCCGAGCGGCGCCAGCCCGAGGGCCCGGGCCAGCATCACCGTGAACTGCGCCCGGGTCACCAGCGCATTGGGGTCGAAGTGGGTGGCGTTCACGCCCTCGACCAGGTGGTGGGCGGCCGCGATCGCGATGTCCTTCTCGGCCCAGAACCCCTGAGTGTCCACAAAGGTGGGCACGGCCGCCAGCGGGGCGTACTGGCCGAGGCTGGAGATGGTGGCCGGCACGGTGTTGCTGTTGGCCAGACCGCTGGAGGCGTACACCGGCGTGTTGCCGCCCGACACGAGATACACCCCCACCAGCCCGGGATTCGCCGTCTGGCTGGGGTTGTAGGCCAGCTGCACCTGCAGGGGCTGGGGAAGCGCCGTCAGGGGAGCCGTGGCGCCACCTGGCGTCACCAGCGATGCGCTGACGTTGTACGCTTGCCCGGCGACCGACAGCGGCAGGCCGTTCGCATCCGTCGCTACATTCGGCGTTACGGTCGGCGACAGGGAGAAGACCAGCTCCGCCCCGACCAGGTTGGCCGTGGAGAGCGACGGATTGACCTGCTGGAGCTGGGTCGGGTCGAGGTCGGCCGGCGGGATCGAGATCGTCGTGCCGCCGAAGTTGGCCGTGACGCCCTTGGCGGCGGCCACCAGCGCCGTTGCGGCATTTCCGGTGATGGCGAGCGAGCCGACGCCGTCCAGGGTCGGCACCGTCTCGCTGATGTTCGGCCCCATGGGCGGCGAGGCCAGGATCTCGTTGACGGTGGGTCCGTCCAGCGTGGCCGTCGTGGAGGGGGTGGTACCGGCGTTGGGCGTGGTCGCCGAGGCCGTCTGACTGGCGTCGCCCGCGGCGCCGTTGGTCACCGCCCGCACGTTGTAGTAGTAGGTGAGGCCCGCCTCCAGGTTGGTGTCCGCGTACGAGGCCGTGGTGACCGGCGTCGTGTTGACGACGGTGAACGGGCCCGAGGCGGACGTCGCGCGGTAGACGTAGTAGCCGCTGGCGCCGCTGACCGGCTGCCACGCCAGGTCGATCTCCGTGGCGCTGACGGCGGTTGCGGTCAGCCCGGTCGGTCCGTTGCTGCCCGCAGCGGCGGTCGTCGCGGAGGCGACGGCGCTGGGCCCGCTCTGGCCCGGGGTCGCCACGGCGGTCACGTAGAAGTAGTACGTGATGCCGGTCAACAGGCCGGAGGCCGTGTAGCTCGTGCTGGTCACGGGCGATGACGTCAGCTGGGTGAAGGGCCCGCCCTGCACCGTGGAACTGTAGACATTGTAGCCGGTGGCCCCGGGGTCGGTCGCCCAGCTCAGGGCGATGTCGGTGGGGTCGATGGCCGTGGCCGTGAGGCCGGTCGGCGGCGTCATCGAGGTGAGGATGGGCGTCGTGGCGCTGACGGTGGCGCTGGCCGGGCCCTCGCCGCTCGAGTTGACACCCGTGACGTAAAACACATACGTCGTGGACGCGGTGAGGTTGGTCGCCATGAAGGTGGTCGACTGCACGGGGCCGCTGTTCAGCTTGGCGAACGGCGAGCTGGCCGAGGTGGCCGCGTACACGTTGTAGCTGGACGCCGTCGGGTCGGTGTACCAGGTGAGGTTGATCTGGCTCGGCCCGGCGGCGGCGGCGGTCAGCCCGGTCGGCGCCGCCGGCGGGCTGGCGGGGGTGGTGGTGGCCGTCAGCACGTTGCTGGGGGCCGTCTCGCCCGAGATGGTGACGCCGGTGACCCGGAACGAGTACGAGGTCGTCGGGGCCAGTCCCGTCACATCGTACGTGGTCCCGGTCACGGGCGTGGTGGTGATGCGGCTGAAGGGGCCGCCCGGGCTGGTCGCCTCATAGACCTGGTAGCCCGTGGCGCCCGGGTCGGCGTTCCAGCCGAGGTCGATCTCCGAGCCGCCCCTGACCGTGGTCGTCGTCAGCGTCGGCGCCGGCACCGGCCAGAGTTCGATGGTGTCCGTGCCGTAGCCGAGGCCGGAGCCCGTGATCAGAAAGCCGCTCACCGTGCCGTTTGCCATGTTCTCGGTCGCCCGCGCCACGGAGATCCCGGTGAGGGGAGCGGTCGCGCCGCCCGTCGCGGTCGTGCCCGTCCAGGCGCCTGTGGTGACCTGCGACGGGGTGAGGCCCCAGTATCCCTGCACGAGGGGGTCCGGCACGAACGCGGCGAAGCTCGCGGTGTTGGTGGTGCCGGCGGCCGTGATCTGCGGCGCCGCGACCTGCAGCTCAAGCGCCTGCGTGGCGGGATCCAGCGTCGGCTGGGCCTGGCTCTGGGCGTTGCCGGTCATGGACAGCCCACCCATGTCGCCCACCAGGCTCGACCAGGGCAGGCTGCCGGAGTAGCCGGCCGGCGCCGCGGCGCCCCCCATCGCCAGCAGCGTGTAGCCGAGGTAGCCGCTGAAGTCGGTGGTGGCGTTGACGCAGGCGGTATCCCCGACGGCGCAGCCCGCGTTGCGCCACGAGAAGGCGATCGGCGTGGCCGTGACGGTCACCTGGTAGCCGGAGGGCGTCCCCGCGACCCCCCAGGCCGAGAGGTCCGCCGTGCCCGTCAGGACCGTGGGCAGGATGCTGCCCGTGTCGAGGGTCAGGGAGATGGTCGAGCCGGGCGAGACCTGGCCCGAGCCGCTCCCGTAGAGTTCGTCCGCGTTGCCGCCATCACCAACCGGCGCCTGGCCGTTGGTGAACAGCACGCTGATGTCCGTGGCGCCCCCGGCGGTGGTCTGGTCCACCGTGGCCTGCAGCCCGACGGGCGGCGGGCCCCCGTCCACCAGCAGGTTCGTGTAGCAGGCGGTCGGCACGCTGGGGCTGCAGGCGGGCCACTGGATCGCGCCGCCCGCGCCCAGCAGCTGGACGCTGGTGCTGCCGACCGGCTGGCCGCCGGATGTCAGGGTGATCGGCACCAGGGCGCCGGGCGTGGTGGAGGTCAGCTGGAACTGGACGGCGCCGTTGGCGTCCGTGCGCGCCCAGATCACGCCCCCCACCAGCGCGCCCGTGCTGGGTGGGGTGAGGGTCACCCCGGGCAGCGTGGTCGCGATCTCCACGCCGACGTTGGTGAGCGGCCCGCCGACGCTCAGCACCGTGGCCGTGACCGTCGCCGCGACGCGCGTGATGTTGGTGCTCGACCAGGTCGCGGCGGTGGCGAGCGCGGTGGGCATCGGCACGCTGGCCGTGTAGTTGAAATAGTTGTTGCTGCCGCTCGATGTGCTGCCGTTGTTCGTGAACGGGGTGGTGAGACCCACCTCGCCGGTGGTGGACTTGACCTCGGCGATGTAGGTGTCGTTCAGCGGCATCAGCGTCGTGCTCCAGGTGGTTCCGTTGTACGTGGCGCCGCTATAGGTGTACCCGCTCACCGTGTCCGCCATCGTGACGGTGTCGCCGGCCACGGTCCCGCTGATGGCCACCGAGAGGTAGTTCGCCGCCCAGGCGGCGGACGGCAGGCAGAGGGGCAGCAGCATTGCGGTGATGAGGATGACGGCGACACGGCGGCAGCGCACGCGGAAGGTCCCCTCCCTGGAGCCTTTGCGGGGGTTGCTCCGGCCCGCGCCGCCACCCGGGCCGTGACCCCGGTCGCCTCGGCGGCCGCGTGGCCCCCTGCGCCCGTTGTCCCGCCCCAAGCCGGTGCGGCGCGGCTCGGCTCCGCCCGGCGGCGGCCGCTCCTTTGGCCACCGCCCGTCGAATCCGAGATCCCTATGTCTTATCGGTGAGGGGGGAGCCCGAATCCAGCCCTGCCGCCGCGCGGTCGAGGATCCAGACGGCGGGCGCCGTCACGGCCTGGGCGGGATAGCGGTCGGCGTCGGCGGGGCCCTGCAGCACATGCCGCACGGCATCGGCCTTGTCGGCGCCGGCCACCAGGAACATGACCAGATCGGCGGCCGAGAGCAGGGGCGGCGTCATGGTCATGCGGCGGCCGTGGGTCGGGTCGACCGCGTACGTCACCACCCACCGCTCCCTCTCGCGGAGGGCGGCGGACCCGGGGAAGAGCGAGGCCGTGTGGGCCTCTGGGCCAAGGCCCAGCATCACGAGGTCGAAGCGCGGCGAGGGCCCGAGCAGGGCGCGGACCTCGGCGGCATAGGCGGCGGCGGCCCCGTCGCCGTCGGCTGCGTCCGCCGGCATGCGGTGGACCTGCGCCGCCGGGATCGGGACGTGCAGCAGCAGGGCATCCGCCGCCATGCGGTAGTTGCTGTCGGGGTGGTCGGGCGGGACCCCGCGCTCGTCCCCGAAGAAGACGTGCATGGCGTGCCAGGGCAGCCGCGCGGTCCGCAGCCGCTCGTACGCGCCCCGGGGCGTCGAGCCGCCGGCCAGGGCAACGGCGAAGCGCCCGCGCGCCGCGATGGCGGCCCGCGCGGTGGCCACGAACCGCTCGGCGGCCTCCGCCTGCGCGGTGGCCAGATCGGCGCAGACCAGAACCTCCGGTTTTGCCACCCTCAGCCCTCCCTGCCGCCGGGTGCGGGGGATGTCCCCGCCTGCACCACCGGCCCGCTGCCCGTCATCGCCCGCCACCCGGCTCCGCCCCGGCGGCCCGCGGGCCGGCCGCGGCGATGTCCCGCGCCGCCTCCAGGGCCGGCGGCCAGAGCGGGTCGGCCGGGCCGGCCAGGATGTGGTCCATGGCCTCACCGACTGTGAGCGCGCCCAGGCGCACCCGGGGCAGGCGCCCGTCCGGGCGGTGGCAGGTCGCGTACTCGCCGTTGGCGCTGGCCCGCACGCGGTAGGTGTGGCCGGCCCCCGTGGTCAGCGCCGCCTCCGTGAGGCCGTGCGCCCCCGCGCCCTCCACCTCCCGCAGCCGCACGGCCGCGGGACCAAGCCCCAGGCGCGAGGCGATCCAGCCGCCAAGGAGGTGGCCCCCGAGTCCGCCGGCCGCCCCGTGGGCGATCTCGACGCTCCGCACCTCCCCGGCCGCCGCCCGGTGGTCCGGCGGGTCGAAGAGCCCCGCCACCTTGTCGCGCCAGGGCGCCTGGCGGTGCCACGTCACATCGGCGATCCGGCCGGGGTCCGGCACGGCGGCCAGGTCGCCCGGGTCGCGCAGCTCGATCACGCCCCGGTCGCAGAGCTGGCACAGCTCGGCGAAGACCGGCGAGCGCAGGGGCGGGGTGCCGACCCACCAGAACACGGCGGGCAGCTCGCTCAGGAGCAGCGGCGAGAGCAGTTGGCCCAGGTGGTCGGCCAGCTCGCCGCGCACGCGCAGGTCGACCTCCTCCGCGATGACGGCGCTGCCCTGGCCAGGGTGGTTGTGGCGGCGGATCCGGGCCGAGAGGGCGGGGCCGCCGTCCGCCGGCAGCCGGGCCACCAGGATGGCCCGCAGGGGATGGCGCAGCGCCAGCCGGGCCGCGGCGTCGGCCCGGCGCTCGTCCTCGCCGTCGGCGACCATCACAAGGGTCAGGGCGCGGGACCGCGGCGGCGGCGTGGGCGCGCCGGCCTCGGCCGGCTGCAGCGCCGTGCGGCGCAGAGCCTCCTCGATCGCGCCGAGGGATGCGTCCTCGGACTGCCAGACGAGCCGCGGGTGCGCCATCAGGGCCGCCTCCAGTACCGCCCGTCGCGGGCCGTCAGCGCCTCGGCGGTGGGCGGGCCCCAGCTGCCCGCCTCGTAGGGCTCGACAGGCCCGCCGTTCCGGTCCAGAACCCCCGCCAGAAGGCTCCAGGCCGTCTCGACCTCGTCGTGGCGGGTGAAGAGGGTCGGCACGCCCGTCATGGCGTCCAGGAGCAGCCGCTCGTACGCCTCCGGCGCGTCGGCCGTGAACGAGGTGCCCTGCACGAAGTCCATGTCGACGGAGCGGATGCGCACCGCCTGGCCCGGCACCTTGGCGCCGAACGACAGCGTGATGCCCTCGTCGGGCTGCACCCGGATCAGGATGGCGTTCGGCCGCAGCTCGTCGGTGGCGCCCCGCCAGGGCAGATGCGGCGCCGGCCGGAACACGACGGCGATCTCCGTCACGCGCTTGGGGAAGCGCTTGCCGGCCCGGACATAGAAGGGCACGCCCTGCCACCGCCAGTTGTCGACCGCCAGCCGTGCGGCCACCATCGTCTCGGTCCCCGAGTCGGGCGCGACCCCGCTCTCCTGCCGGTAGCCGGGGACCCGCTCCCCGCCCGCCCAGCCCGCGGTGTACTGGCCGCGCACCATATCCGCCCGCTCAACCGGCCGGATGGTGCGCAGCACCTTCACCTTCTCGTCGCGCACCGCATCCGGCGAGAAGTCGCCGGGCGGCTCCATCGCCGTCAGGCAGAGCAGTTGCAGGATATGGTTCTGGAGCATGTCGCGCATGGCGCCCGCGCCCTCGTAGTAGGAGGCGCGGCTCTCGATGCCGATGCTCTCGGCGGCCGTGATCTGCACCTGGTCGATGTAGTTTCGGTTCCACACCGGCTCGAAGATGCTGTTGGCGAAGCGGAAGACCAGGACGTTCTGCACGGTCTCCTTGCCGAGGTAGTGGTCGATGCGGTAGACCTCCTCCTCGGCGAAGACCTGGTGGATGGCGCCGTTGAGCCTCCGCGCCGAGTCGAGGTCACGCCCGAAGGGCTTTTCCACCACCACGCGCGAGAAGCCGTCGCCGCGCTTGATGGTGCCGATGCCGCGCACGATGTCCCCGTAAAACTGCGGCGGCGTCGCCAGGTAATAGAGCCGGTTGCCCCCGGCCGGAAGGTCGGCCAGGGCCTTGCCCAGGCGCCTGTAGGTCGCCGGATCCGAGAAGTCGCCGGAGACGTAGTGCAGGTCCTCCGCCAGGGCCGACCAGATGGTCTGGTCGACCGGCTGGCGGCGGGAGTTGGTGACGATGCCCTCGGCCATCTCCTTGCGGAAGGCCGCGTCGTCCCACTCCTGGCGCGAGACCCCGACGACGGCGAACTGGTCCGGCAGCAGGCGGTCGACGGCGAGGTTATAGAGGGCCGGGGCGATCTTGCGGTGGCTGAGGTCGCCGCCGCCGCCGAACAGGACAAAGGTCAGGGGCTCCGGCCGCCGTGCGGCGAGGAGCCCCTCGCGCAGCGGGTTGGGGGGCAGATCCTCCATCGGGTTACTCCTTGCTGTGTCCCGCGCCGGCCAGCGCGGGGTGGATGGCGTGGCCGCCGAACTCGTTGCGCAGGGCGGCGACCACCTGGGCGGCGAACGACTCCGGCTGGCGCGAGCGGATCCGCTCCAGGAGCGACAGCGTGATCACGGGCGCCGGCACGTTCTCGGTCAGGGCCTCCAGCACCGTCCAGCGCCCCTCGCCGCTGTCGTCGACGTAGCCGGCGACGCCCTCCAGGGTGGGGTTCTTCTTCAGGGCGTCGCGGGCCAGGTCGAGCAGCCAGGAGCGCACCACGCTGCCGTGGCGCCAGAGCTCGGCGATGGCCGCCAGGTCGAGGTCGAAGCGGCTGGCGCGAAGGACCTCGAAGCCCTCGCCGTAGGCCTGCAGCATGCCGTACTCGATGCCGTTGTGCACCATCTTCACGAAGTGGCCGGCCCCGGTGGGCCCCACCCGCAGGTAGCCGCCCGCGGGCGCCAGGTCGGTGAAGACGGGCTCCAGGCGCCGGCAGGCATCCTCGGGCCCGCCGACCATGAGGCAGTAGCCCTCCGTGAGACCCCACACCCCGCCGCTCGTCCCGGCGTCCAGGAGGTGGATCCCCTTGGCGGCGAGGGTCTCCGCCCGGCGGAGCGTGTCGTGGAAGTTGCTGTTGCCGCCGTCGACCAGGACGTCGCCCGGCGCCAGGACGTCGGCAAAGCCCCGCACGTTCTCCTCGGTGGCCTCGCCGGCGGGGACCATCAGCCACACGGCCCGCGGCGCCGCCAGGGCCGCTACGAGCTCCTCGCGCGAGAGCACGGCCGTTGCCCCGGCCTCCGCCACGGCCGCCCGCTGGTCGGGGTCCTTCAGGTACACCGTCACGCCGTGTCCGTGCCGGACCAGCCGCCGCGCCATGTTCCCGCCCATGCGCCCGAAGCCCACGAGCCCGAGATCCATTCTGCCTACACCAGCCTCTCGATGCCGCCGACTGGGTCATGCCCGAGGTCGAGCCGCGCTGCGCGTCGTCCATGCCGGCGCAAAGCCTGGAGATCGCCGATGGCCTGCGCGCGCCACAGCGTCCCGAAGGTGTAGGGTGCCTCGGGGACGGGCATGTCCTGCGCCGGGGCGCAGGTGAGCTGCAGGGCCACGCAGCTGTTCGGCCCGCCCTTGTGGATCTGGCCCGTCGAGTGCAGAAAGCGCGGCCCGAAGCCCAGGGTCGTGGCGACCTTCAGCCGGTCGCGCAACCGCGCGCGCAACCGCGCGAGCGATTGCGCAACTTCCGGCGTGGCGGGCAGGTAGGCCATGATGGCGAGGTAGTCGCCCGGTTTGATCTTCTCGAGAAAGGCGTTGAGATCCGGTTCGGACGGCTCCTCCGGCAGCTGGCCCGCCCTGAGCACGGCCACGGTGTTGTCCTTGCTCTCCTGCACGTTCGGCTGGTCGAAGGCGTCGATGCCAAGGACGGCGCCGGCGATGGCGACGGCGATCTCCCAGTGGACAAACTGATTGCCGAGGTCGGTCCAGGCGAGGGTCCGCCCGGGACCGGGCTCATCGGCCCCGTACCGGATGAAGAAGCGGTCCTGGCCGTAGACCTCCGGCCGGCCGACGGGCTCGCCCACGATCGGGATCAGGCCCTTGGTCTCCTTGCCGGTGCTCTCCGCCAGCAGCTGCTCCAGCCAGTCGCCCAGGGGCGCCAGCTCCGGCGGCATGACAAAGGTGATCTTGTCCCGCCCCGACTTGGCGGCATTCGCCATCACGGCGCCGAGGTCGGCCGCGGGCTCCGGATGGTCGAGCGCCGCCTGGCCGCCGGCCAACAGCGCGGCGACGTCGACGCCCATCAGCGCCCCGGGCACCAGCCCGAAGTTCGAGAGCGCCGAGAAGCGGCCGCCGACGTCCACCTTGCCGGCGAAGACGTGGCGAAAGCCCTTGGCGCGCGCCTCCTTGTCCAGCCAGGTGCCGGGATCGGTGATGGCCACGAAGTGGTCGCCGCGCCCGCCGCCCTCCTGCCAGAAGTACCGGTAAAGGGACACGGCCTCGGTCGTGGTGCCCGACTTGCTGCTCACGATGACGAGGGTCTTCTCCAGGTCGAGGCTGTTTCGGAGCCCCAGGATCATGTCCGGGCAGGTGGTGTCCAGCACGTGCAGCCGCAGTCGGCTGCTGGGAAACATGCGCCGCAGCACGTCCGGGGCCAGCGAGCTCCCGCCCATGCCCACCAGCACGGCGTCGGTGAACCCGGCCGCGGTCGCCTCCCGGGCGAAGGCCATCAGTTCCGGCACCTCGCCGCGCATCTGGCTGGGTAGGTCGAGCCACCCCAGGGCGCCGCGGATGATCTTCTGGTGCTCCGGCTCGCCCTTCCAGGCTGACGGGTCGCGGTCGAAGAGGCGCTCCAGCAGCCGCCGCTGGCGCACGTGCGCCTCGGGCGTCATGGGCGGCCACCGACCAGGGCCTGGCGCTTCTTCTCGATGGAGCTGAGCACCTTGGCGTAGGACTCGGCGAAGGCCCGCACGCCCTCGCGCTGGAGCTCCTCGCCGACCTGGGTCAGGTCGATCCCGAGCCCAGGCAGGGCGCCCATCACGTCTTGGAAGTCCCCGCCCAGGCGGTCGGCCGGTTGGCCGTGCGCCCGGTAGGCCTCCATGGTCGCCGGCGGCATGGTGTTCACGGTGTCGGGCCCGGCCAGCTCGTCCACGTAGAGGACATCGCTGTACGCGGGGTTCTTGGTGCTGGTGCTGGCCCAGAGCGGCCGCTGCAGGCGGGCCCCGCGGCGGGCCAGCGCCTCCCAGCGCGGGCCGGAGAAGGTCGTCCGGAAGCGGGCGTAGGCGGCGCGGGCGTTGGCCACCGCCACCTTGCCGCGCAGCGCCTCCGGCACCTTGGGGTCGACCTTGGCGTCGACGCGGCTGACGAAGAAGGAAGCCACGGACGCCAGGGGCGTCAGGGGCTTGCCCTGCCCCGCCCGGACCTCCAGCCCCGACATGTAGGCGTCGGCAACCGCGTCGTAATGCTGCAGCGAGAACATCAGCGTGATGTTCACGTTGATTCCGTCCGCGATCAGCCTGCGCACGGCCGCGCAGCCCGCTGCCGTCGATGGGACCTTGATCATGACGTTGGGCCGGTTGAGGCGCCGCCACAGCCGGGTCGCCTCGGCGATGGTGCCCTCCGTGTCTTCCGCCAGCGTCGGCGAGACCTCGATGCTGACGAAGCCGTCGCCGCCGTCCGCGGCGTCGTACGCCGGGCGCAGAACGTCGGCTGCGGCCCCGATGTCCGCGACGGCCAGGTCCTCGAAGATGGCCGCCGGTGGTCTGCTCGCGCCGGCAATGGCCTCGTCATACTCGGTGCTCTCGTCGATCGCCTTCTCGAAGATCGATGGGTTGCTGGTCACCCCGGTCACCGCATCGGCGGCCATGAGGCGCTTCAGCTCACCCGAGGCGATCATCCCGCGCTGCACGTAGTCGAGCCAGATGCTCTGGCCGAGCGCGTGCAGGCGCTGCAGGGGACTGCCTGCCACCGCCGTCACCTCCGCTCCAAAAGGGCCATGGCCCGTTGGGCCACGTGCTCCGCCGTGAATCCGAACTTCTCGAGGTTGACCTCGCCCGGCGCCGAGGCGCCGAAGCGATCGATCCCCACCACATCATCGGCGAACCGGCACCAGCCGAACGTGGCCCCGGCCTCCACGGCCAGCCGCGGCAGCCCCGGCGGGAGCACGGAATCGCGGTAGGCCTGGTCCTGCGCCCCAAACAGCTCCCAGGACGGCAGGCTGACCACGCGGGCGGCGACGCCCTTGCCCGCCAGGATGGCCGCGGCCCCCACGGCCAGCTGTAGCTCGCTGCCAGTGCCGATGAGGGCGATGCGCGGCCCCTTGCCGCCCTCGCTCACCACGTAGCCTCCCCGCAGCACCCCGTCGCGCCGCACGCCGTCCAGCAGGGGGAGCTTCTGGCGGCTCAGCACCAGGGCCGTGGGTCCGTGCCCCGGGCGCAGGGCGTGCTCCCACGCCGCGGAGGTTTCGTTGCCGTCCGCCGGCCGCAGCAGGGTCAGGCCGGGGATGGCGCGCAGCGCGGCCACCTGCTCGATGGGCTGGTGCGTGGGCCCGTCCTCGCCGAGGGCCACGCTGTCGTGGGTGAAGACGAACGTGACGGGCGCCTGCATGAGCGCCGCCAGGCGGATCGACGGGCGCATGTAGTCGGAGAAGACGAGGAAGGTGCCGCAGTACGGGATCACGCCGCCATGCAGGGCCATCCCGTTGCACATGGCCGCCATGGCGTGCTCGCGGACCCCGAAGTTCAGGTTCTTGCCGCTGAAGTCGTCGCCCGTGATGGCCGGGTACTTCTCCAGCATCGTGTACGTCGACTCGGACAGGTCGGCGGAGCCGCCGAGCAGCGCGCCGAGGACGGGGGCCACGGCGTTGAGGGCGTCCTTGGAAGCGGCGCGGGTGGCGACGGCCGGCCCGCCGGCCGCGTAGCGGGGGAGGGCGTCGGCCCAGCCGTCCGGACGGTCCCCCCGCTGCTCGGCCGCAAAGGCCGCTGCGAGGTCGCTGTGAGCGCGCGCGTACTGCGCGCGCGCCGAATCCCACTCTTCCTGGGCCTTTGCCCCGCGGTCGCGGGCCTCGCGGAAGAACGCGCGGACATCGTCCGGCACCAGGAACTGCGCGTCCGCGGGCCAGCCCAGGGCCTCCTTGGTCAGCCTGACCTCCTCCACGCCCAGGGCCGCGCCGTGTGCCGCGCTGCTGTCCTGCTTGTGGGGGCTGCCGAAGCCGATGTGCGTGCGGACGGCGATGAGGTGGGGCCGCGAGGTGTCGGCCTGGGCGGCGGTCAGGGCCTTGGCGATGGCCGCGGTGTCGTTGCCGTCGCCGACCTGCTGCACGTGCCAGCCGTATGCGGCAAAGCGCGCGCAGCGGTCCTCGGTGAAGGCCCAGCTCGTCGGGCCGTCCAGCGAGATGTGGTTGTCGTCGTAGAGGACGATCAGCTTGCCGAGCTTCAGGTGGCCGGCCAGGGAGGCCGCCTCGGCGGAGATGCCCTCCATGAGGTCGCCGTCGCCGGCCAGGGCGTAGGTGCGGTGGTCGACGATGCTGTGGCCGGGGCGGTTGAAGCGGGTCGCCAGCCAGCGCTCGGCCACCGCCATGCCGACGGCGTTGGCGAAGCCCTGGCCCAGGGGGCCGGTCGTCGTCTCCACGCCGGGGGTGTGGCCGTACTCGGGATGGCCGGGCGTGCGGCTGCCCCACTGGCGGAAGTGCTCGATGTCGTCCAGCGACAGGTCGTAGCCGGTCAGGTGGAGCAGCGCGTAGAGCAGCATCGAGCCGTGGCCGGCCGAGAGCACGAAGCGGTCGCGGTCGGGCCAGGCCGGGTCCTTCGGGTTGTGGCGCAGAAAGCGGCTCCAGAGCACGAACGCCATGGCGGCGGCGCCCATCGGCAGGCCGGGATGGCCGGAGTTCGCCTTCTGGACCGCATCCATGGCCAGTGTGCGGATCGTGTTGATGCAGCGGGTCTCGAGCTCGGCCTGCGGGTGCTGCGCGGTCTTGGCGGCTGCCATGCTGCTTCGGGAACCCCCTCGGGCGCCGGTCGCGCCATCGGACCTAGGACGGAACCCTCGGTCAAGACGCGGATGGAGCCTCCAGATGCTCCATCGGATCGAGCAAGGCTCGGATGGAGCCCCGGATCGCGCGGACCTTTGATGGAGCCTCGGATGCAGCATCGGATGGAACGCCGGATCGAGCGAGCGTCGGGTCAAGCCTGGGATCGAGCGAACCTCGGATGGAGCCCCGGATGTTGCATCGAATCCAGCGGGCGCCGGGTCGAGCCAACCCCCGAACCGAGCCTCGGTCGAGCCGCGGATGGAGCCGCGGATCGAGCGCTCGCGGGGTGCTTGCCCTACATTCTAGCCATCCGGGACAGGCCATGCCGGAAATCGCCACCTCGTGCCGTGGTCCGTTCCGCGCGCGGGGCGGCCCCCGTCAGCCGCCGGCCGGGGTGAAGGTCACGCTGTCGGCGGCCTCCAGCGCGACGCGCCACGCCAGCTCGGTGTTGACGTCGGTGCGGATCGCCTCAGCCGTCCGCCCGCCGGAGGCGTACGTGCTATGGCCATCGGCGACCAGCACGACCCGCAGCCCGTGATTCAGGGCCCCGAGAACCGTCTCCCGCACGCAGTACTCGGACTGAAGGCCCGCGACCACAATCCGGTCGACGCGGCGGGCAGCCAGCGCACCGGCGAGGTCGGTGCTGGCGAAGGCATCCGCCGTGGTCTTGTCGAGGACGAGCTCGCCGGGGCCGGGCTGGAGGTCGGGATGGAGCTCGAAGCCCGGCAGGCCGGGCTCGTCCGGGTCGCCGGACCGGCCGCGGTTGCGGATCAGCACGACCGGCGCGGCGGCGGCGCGGGCCCGGCGGAGAAGGCCCTGAAGGCGCTCGAGCAGGAGGTCCGCCCCGTCGGCGGGAGCGGCGGGATCGAACATGTCCCACTGGGCGTCGATCAGCACCAGGGCGGAGGGCACGCGGAACACCTCCCGGTAGCGTTACGGGGCCAGCAGCAGCAGGGCCTCGACGGCGGCAGGTGCGCGTCGTCCTCGTCGGCCAGCGCCCCGGCCCAGGCGGCGAGGGTCAGCAGGCCGCCATCGGCGGTGTGAGCCACCCGTTCCCAGTCGGCGGCCTGCAGGCGCGAGAGCTCGGCCAAGAGGTGCTTGCGGGCGAGGGCGTGGGCGCCCGGGCGTCCTGGTTGCGGTAGCCGTGCTCCACGATGCGGATGTCGCGCTCGACAGGGGACGGGCGCGGGCGCCGCTCCCTCAGGATGCGAGCGGCCTGAGCCGTCCAGCGCACGTTGAGCTCCAGGTCCGCCAGCAGGGCCAGGGTCGCGCGGGCCGAGAGGCCGCCGGCGGGGGGACGGCGGTCGAGCGCCGCATCGTCCGCGGCGGTGACGGTGGCGGCGAGGCGAGCGGGCAGTCGCGACAGGCGGGCGACGGTCTGCCGCGGATCCGGTGGTGTCGCGATGACGCTCCCTCCGCATGCGCCAGATCTCGGAACGGCGGGCCGCCGCCATCCTTAGGCACGGAAGCTACGGAAGCTACGGAAAGCGGCCCGAGTCACAGACTCGGGCCGCGGGATCCTCGCGCGTCGGCGCGATGGCGGCTGCAGGCGCAGCCGCAAGCTCTCGGCGGGACGGGAGCCGGAGCGGAGGCTATGCCGTTCCGGCCTGGCACTGGCCGCCGGGGAGGGCCGCCCGGCGGCCTGGCGTGTACGGTGGAGTCTCCGTGTCGTGAGTGGCCAGGGCACACCGCATGGTGCAATCCCACCCTCCCAGAGGACTTCCGTTCCACCTCCAGCGTACCGCGGTCGCGCGAGGCGTCAAGTCGCGAATGCGCGGGAGCCGGCGCCCAGGAGGCCGCGCCGCGCTGGGCGAACGCCGCCGCCCGGCGCCGGGAGCGCTCAGCCGTGGACCTGGCCCAGCCGCCGCAGATCCTCCGCGCCGTCCTCCGGGCGATCGGTGCGATGGTCGATGGCGATATGGGTCACGACGCGCTGGCAGCCGCCGCGAAGAACGGCCTCGTGCATGGCCTGCGCGCAGGCCATGATCTCGGGCAGGGGGCCCTCCAGGATCGTGGCCATCGGCGTGACGGTGTGCCTGACCCCGCGTTCGCGGCAGGGCTGGCAGGCGCGCTCGACGGCATCGGCGTATGAGGTCTCGTCGGTGCCGACCGGGACGATGGCGACCTCGCAGACCGGCATGGCGCATCCCTCCGGCCGGGAAGGATCTCCCCCCGTGGGGGAGAGTATTCGGGTTGTGTGCCGGCTGGAGGAGCCGGGGAGCCGGCGGGGTGTTCGGCGACCGGGGTTCCGGTGCGGCGGGCCGCAGGGTGGCGGCGGCTTGCATGCGGCCGGCCCTGGCGGACGTCCGCGGCTGCGTTGAGACGGGCGGGGGCGATGACATGGTGGCGCCGGAGCGTGAGCTGGCGGGACGCGTGGCCCTGGTGACGGCCAGCAGCGGCGGGATCGGGCGGGTGATCGCCCTGACGCTGGCCCGGGCGGGGGCGGACGTGGCGGTGAACTACCACGCGCACGCCGAGGCGGGCGACGCCGTGGCGGCCGAGGCCGAGGCTCTGGGGGTGCGCTCCGCGGCCTTCGGCGCCGACGGGGCGAAGGCGGACGAGGTGCGTGCGATGGTGGCGGCCGTCGAGGCGCGGCTGGGCCGCGTCGACGTGCTGGTGAACAACGTCGGCGAGTTCGCGTACAAGCCCGCGGCCCGACACAGTGACGCCGACTTCGCGCGCATCATCGACGGGACCATCGGCGCCACGTTCTACACCACGATGGCCGTGCTGCCCGGGATGCGGAAGCGGCGGTGGGGGCGGGTCGTCAGCATCGGTGCCTCGGGGGCGGGCCAAGCCCTAGGCAGCCGCAACGAGGGTCCGCATCTCGCAGGTAAGGCCGCGGTGGTCTCCCTCACGCGGACCCTGGCCCTCGAGGAGGGGAGGCGGGGGATCACCTTCAACGTGGTTTGCCCGGGCATCGTCAACGACCGCCGCCTGAGCCGGGCCGAGGCTGAGGGCATGCAGGACAAGGACTCGCCGGTCGGCCGTCCGGGTACGAGCGAGGACATCGCCGATGCCGTGCGCTTTCTGGTGCGTCCGTCGTCATCGTTCATCAATGGCGCCGTCCTCGACGTCACGGGCGGCTGGTACGGGTAGGGCGGGCCGCGCGGCGCCAGAAGGCGCGCGATCCCCAGCCCGGGCCCGGTGAAGCGGTGCGCTGCGCTCCTGCCGCTGGCCCGGCCGGCGG
>JAJYVM010000319.1 GCA_021792015.1 Bacillota bacterium
GCCAGCGGCGTCCTCGACGGCGACCCCGGGCTGGGGGCTGAGGGGTTGGCCGGCCGCCGCGTCGCCGGGTTGCTGCGTGAAGGCCAGCTTCGCTGGGAGACCGGCCGAAATGGCGTAGTAGTTCGACGCCTCAGGGGCCGGATCTGCGGCTGTGGACACCTGCATCACGTCGTTGGCGGCAACGCTCGCCGGGTTGGTCACGCCCGCGACCGTTACGGTGACGCTGCCCCCCGCGCTGGCGGTGACGCCGGACGGGACGGTGATGCTCGCGTCGTTGCCGCTGGCGCTGACGGATTCCGCGGCGATGCCGTCGACCGTGTATGCCCCGGGATTGCCGCTCGGGAAGGCCGTGCCGCTGGGCGCCACCAGCAGGACGCTCTCGCCTGCGCTGAGGCCCGAGGTGGCGGAGAACGTCACCGTGTACGTCGCGCTCGCGCCAGCCGTCGCGACGCTCGGCGAGGCGCTGACGCCCGCGACACCGGAGACGGCGGCAGCGGCCAAGCCGTACGTCGCGACGGGCAGGGCGGCGGCCTCCGCCCAGCTGTTGGTGCTCGGCGTGTAGGCCTCCACGGTCGCCAGCGGGTTGCCGCTGCCGTCCCTGCCGCCGATGGCATAGATTCGCCCATCCCCACCGGCGACGGCGGCGAGGCCGGTGCGCGCGGTCGGCATGGACGCCACGGCCGTCCAGCTGTTGAGGGCCGGGTCGTAAGCCTCAACGCTGGCGACGACCCCGTTCGCGCCCGTGCCCCCGATGGCGTAGATGCGGCCGTCAGCGCCCAGCGCCGCGGCCAGGCCGGTGCGCGGCGTGGGCATCGAGGCCAATGTCTGCCAGGCGTTGGTCTGGGGGTTGAACGCCTCCAGGGTCGCCAGCGGATTCCCGCCGACCCCCGTACCGCCGATGGCGTAGATGAGGCCGGTGGACGGATCCTGGACGACGGCCAGGCCGTACCGAGCAGTTGGCATCGCCATCGCACTCTGCCAGGCGTTGCTCCGGGGATGGTAGCCCTCGACGGTGGCGAGCGGCGAGCCGCCCGTTGCGGCACCGCCGATGGCGTAAACGATGCCCGACCCCGGATCCAGCGCTGCGGCCAGGTCGTATCGGGCCGTCGGCATCGCAGGAAGGCCGAGGATGCCGCCGCTGCACTGGTCGGTCCAGCAGTTGATGAGCGGGTCGTACGCCTCGAGGGTGGAAAGGGCATTTCCGCTCGCGCCGGCTCCGCCGACGGCATAGAGCCGGTGGTCAGCGGTGCTGAACACCGACGCGAGGCCGGTCCGCGCGATCGGGGCCGGCGGCACGATCGCGAAGCCGTACTGACACTCGGAGGACCAGCAGTTGTCGCCCATCAGGAACTGGCTCATGGCGCCCGTGACAGTGCCGCCCGCGGTGCCGCCGACCGCAAGGATGGCACCGCTGGCAGCGGGCGCCCCGATGGTGAACTGTGCGCTTGTGGCGGGCGTGGCACCTGCAGCCGCTGCCATCAGGGTGTACCCACTGCCGGCCTTATCGACGGAGCACCCGCTGAAGGCGGCCACCCCATACACGGCGGCGGCGACGGCTCCGCCTGTGCACGTCAGCGATGCGCTCTCCGGATTCGGGGCCAGGGCCAGGGTCACCTCGCCCGAGAACGACGGCAGCGTCGCGCCCGACCCGTCCTCCGCCGTGACGACCGGCTGCGCGCCCCATGCCACCCCCGGCGCGCCGCCGCCGGGCTGGGTGGTGAAGGCGAGCTTGGGCGCGGTGACGGTGATGGGCACGGCAAAGGTGGCGTACGTCGAGCCTGAGACGGTCAGCGACCCAGTGGCGTTGGTCTGAAAGATCAGGTCATAGCTGGCTGGCGGCGCCGCCGGCAGGGTGACGGTCTGTGCGTCGATGTAGCTGGCGCCCGCCGCCAATGGCGAGTGGACACTTTCCGACACGGTGGCAAACGGCGTGGTGCCCGGCCCCAGCGTGGAAGATGGCCAGAGGTACACCGCGTCGTACCACGCCCCGGTCGCCGCGGCCGCGCCGCTGTTGTACACGGTCCAGGACACCGACACGCTGGCGCCGGCAGTGGCCGTTGCCGGTCCCCTGGCCGTCGCCACCGTCAGGTCGGGCAGGGCGCCCGCCACGACGTTGAACGCATCGCTGACCGCGCTGGTCAGTGCGCCAGACTGCGCCAGGAGCTGGTATCCGGTCCCGGCCTGGTTGATCGCGCAGCCCTGGAAGGCCGCCACGCCGCCGGTCGCGGCCAGGCCCTGGCCGCCCGTGCAGCTCAGGGCGCCGCTGCCGGGGTTGGTGTAGACCGACAGCGCCACGGTGGCCGACGCGGTCGTCACCAGGTTGCCGAACGGGTCCTCCACGGCGACAGCCGGCTGGGTGCCCCAGGCCGAACCTGCGATGCCGCCACCGGGCTGTGTGGTGAAAGCCAGACGGCTCGGCTGGGCGGAGGCGATCGTGTACGTGGCCATGGCCGGGCTCACGTCGGCCGACGTCGCCACCGCCATTTGGAGGTCACCGGCCGTCCGGGGGTTATCGGCGCCCGCGATGGTCACGGTGACGTCGTCGCCGGCCGCGATGGGGTTCGGTACGGTCAAGGTGACGCTGCCCGCGCTCAGGCTCGGGAGTGCGGTGGCCGCGCCGCTGGAGGGGGTGGTCGTATCCGTAATGGTGTAATCCGCGGCCTGGGCCGGGAAGGTCGTGCCCGGTGCGGTGAGGCTGATCGTACCACCAGGGCCCATGGCGCTGTACACGGCGAGCGCCACCGTGTAGGTGGCCGTGGCGCCGGCCGTGTCGGGCGACGGGGCCACCCGCGGGTTCTGGACGGACGTTGGGGCCGGGCTCCCGCCGCCGCCTGGCGGGCTGCCGCCGCCCGCCAGGGTGGCCACAGCGCCGAGCGTGTCGCTGCTGGTCCTGATCGTGACGGTGGGGGAGCTCGGGCTCGTGAGGTTCTGGAGCCCGATGCTGACGGCGGTATTGGCGCCGATGGTCGCCGCGGGGTCCAGGGTGAGCGTGAGGATGCTGCCGGCCACCGATCCGCTGACCGCGATGCCCGAGCTGCCAGCCGTGACCGAATAGGTTGCGCCAGTCACGGTCAACCCGCTGAACATCAGGCTGATGAATCCGGCCGGCCCGGTCAGAGAGCCGGTCGCGCTGGTCGTGAAGGCAACGGTGTAGCCGCCGCCGGGGGCCGACTGGAATGTGGCCGAGGTGACCGAGGTCGCCGAGCCGCCGTCCGCCCATGCCAGCTGCCCGGTCAGTAAGCTCAGCGCCAGGACTGCAGCCAAGATCGCCCGCCGCAAGGGTCTCGACCCCCCATCCTGACCATGGGGTTACGGGGTGCCGGCAGGCTATCGGGCCTCCCCCCTGATCTTTTCCTGGAGGGCCAGGCGCGAGTCGAGCCCGAGCTTGCCGTAGATGTGGCGGAGGTGCGTCTCCAGGGTCTTGGGGCTGACCAGGAGCAGCCCGGCGATCTGGCGGTTGGTGCGGCCCTCGGCCACGAGGTCGGCGATGCGCCGCTCCTGTGGCGTCAGCGGGTCCGCCAGCCGGCGTCGGCGCCCGCCCGCGGCCAGCCGCTCCGCCTCGGCCTCCCGCCGCCACGGCTCCGCCCCGCAGGCGGCCAGCTCGTCCTCTGCCTCGGCCAGGATGGACCTGGCCCGGCGTAGGCTCCCGCGCCTCCGCAGGGCGGTGCCGAAGGCCAGCAGCGTCCGTCCCCGCTCGCAGCGGAGGTCCAGCTCCGCCTGGAGGGCCAGGGCCGCCCCGAAGGCGGTGTCGGCCGCCGCCTCCCGCCCCGCCGCGGCATCCAGCATGGCCTGCGTTCGCAGCGCGGCCGCCTCCAGGCCCCGGTGACCGAAGGCGCGGGCTTGCGCCAACGTCTCGGCCACCAGCCGTTCCGCCTCCGCCTCCCGCCCGCAGCGCATGCAGGCCTCGGCGGTGTCCAGCTGCCAGGGCAGCATGCCCGGCTCGCGTATGCCGATGGCCGCGCCCTGCGCCAGCCCGGCCAGCAGGTCGGCCGCCGCAGCGGCGTGGTCGCCCCGCCGGATGGCGATGGCGGCCCAGGCCGCCCGCACCCAAAGCAGGGCGGGACCAAGCTGCGCCTGGCTCGCGTCCGACTCCGCCCGCCGCAGCGATGCCTCCGCCTCGTCCGTCTGTCCCAAATCCGCGAGGATGCGCCCCCGAACGGCCAGCGCCAGGGCCGTCGCCCACGGCACCTCGACCGGGAACTGGGCCGCGTCCTCGACGATCCGCAGCGCCTCGCGCAGCTGGCCGCGCCGCCAGGCCAGCTCCGCCCGGAAGGTGGCGGCCCACACCGTGGCGTAGCGAGCCCGCCGCCGACCGGCTGCGCGCGCCATCTCGGCGAAGTGCGCGTCGGCCTCCGCGTACCGCTCCGACCGCATGGCGATCATCGCCACGGCCGTTGGCACCGACCAGCCCCAGAAGGCCTCGATCTCGTCCGGGGGCGCCGCGGGCAGCAGGATGGCCGCCTCGCGGACCCGCTCGTACGCGCCCGGCTCTCCCAGCAGGAACTCGAGGTTGCCGCGGACGGCCATGGCCCGGGCCTGGGCGCCCACGTCCCCGGCTTCCGCGGCCAGTTGCTCCGCGCGCACCGCGGCCGCCCGGCCGGCCACCAGCGCGCCGGCCGTCATGTCGAGAACGGCCCGCGCCACCAGGACCTCCGCCGCCAGCGCGGGCTGCTCGCCGGCGTCGGACAGGGCCAGATCCAGCTGGTCGCGCGCGTCGGGCGTGCGCCCGGCCATGGTCAGGGACAGGGCCCACGAGCGGCGCACGCGGGCGCGAAGGGCCGGCGGGCAGGCGGCCAGCGCCACGGCCGCGGCGAAGGCGGACTCGGCCGCGGCCAGGTTCCCGGAGCGCTGCTCCGCCCGCCCCAGCTCGTGGAGGATGGCGGCC
>JAJYVM010000320.1 GCA_021792015.1 Bacillota bacterium
AGAGGATCATGGCGCCGCGGCTGGCGGCCTCCTCGGGCCGGATGGTGCCGTTGGTCCAGATCTCCAGGGTCAGGCGGTCGTAGTTCGTGACCTGGCCGACGCGGGTGTCCTCGACCGTGTAGTTCACGCGCCGGATGGGCGTGAAGATCGAGTCCATCGGGATGACGCCGATGGGCTGGTCGGGACGCTTGTTGCGATCGGCCGGGACGTAGCCGCGCCCCTTCTCCACCGTCAGCTCGGCGAAGAGGCGGGCGTTTTTGTCCAGGGTGGCCAGGTGCAGATCCGGGTTCAGGATCTCGACGTCCGGGCCCGCCTTGATGTCGGCCGCCGTGACCTCGCCGCTGCCCTCCGCCTCCAGGCGCAGGACCTGGGGCTCGTCGCTGTGCAGGCGAATGGAGAGCTCCTTGAGGTTGAGGATGACATCCGTGACGTCCTCCATGACGCCCGGGATCGTGGAGAACTCATGCAGGACGCCGTCGAAGCGGACTGAGGTCACCGCCGCGCCGGGGAGCGAGCTGAGGAGGATGCGGCGAAGGGAATTGCCCAGGGTCGTGCCGTAGCCGCGCTCAAGCGGCTCCACGACGAAGCGGCCGTACCGGCCGTCCTCGCTGCGCGCCACGCACTCGATCGTGGGCTTCTCCATCTCCAGCATGGAATGCTGAACCCTCCCCTGGGACAGCAGGTGAGCAGCCCCTCCGGGAACGCTGGCCAGGACCTGCGTCAAACGGATCTACCCCCTCTAGGCCTCTCCGCCACCGGCCCGGCGGCGAAGGACCGCCGGGACCGGGCCACGATGCCGCCGCCGCCGTGGGGCTGCGCGCCCCGCGGAAGCGGTGGGAGCCGGACTACCGCGAATAGTGCTCGACGACCAGGTTTTCCTGCAGGGCCGTGTCGACCTCGGCCCGCTCCGGGATGCGAAGCACGGTCGCGCGCATGGCCTCGGGCTCGAGTTGGAGCCAGTCCGGGGTCGCGCGCACCCGGGCTTCCTCGGCCCGGTCCTTGAACAGGATCAGGGAGCGGCTGCCCTGGCGGACGGCCACGACGTCCCCCACCCGCACGAGGTAGCTGGGGATGTTGACCTTTTTGCCGTTGACCTCGAAGTGGCCGTGGCGCACCATCTGGCGCCCCTCGGGCCGCGAGGAGGCGATACCCATGCGGAAGACGACGTTGTCGAGGCGCCGCTCCAGCATCTGCAGCAAAACCGTCCCCGTGACACCCTTGCTGCGGCTCGCCTTGTCGAAGGTGTTCTGGAACTGGCGCTCAAGGACGCCGTAGATCCGCCGCGCCTTCTGCTTCTCGCGCAGATGGAGCGCGTACTCGGAGAGCTTTCGCCGCTGGGGGGCGGAGGCTCCGGGCGGGAACGCGCGCCGCTCGATGGGGCACTTGGGCGTGTAGCAGCGGTGACCCTTCAGGTAGAGCTTGACGCCCTCCCGACGGCAGAGACGGCAGACGGGATCGGTGTACCTGGCCAAGGCTCGGGTCCTCCTCTACTTACACGCGCCGGCGCTTTGGCGGCCGGCAGCCGTTGTGCGGGATCGGGGTCACGTCGCGGATCAGGGTCACGTCCAGGCCCACGGCCTGCAGGGAGCGGATGGCCGCCTCGCGGCCGGCGCCAGGACCCTTGACGAACACCTCGACCTCTCGCATACCGTGCTCCATGGCCTGGCGTGCGGCGGTCTCGGCGGCCGTCTGGGCGGCGAAGGGGGTGCCCTTCTTGCTGCCCTTGAAGCCCTGGCTGCCGGCGGTGCCCCAGGAGATCGCGTTGCCCTGCGGGTCGGTGATGGTGACGATGGTGTTGTTGAACGTCGAGCGAATGTGGGCGATGCCCCGCTCGACGTGCTTGCGCTCCCTGCGCTTGGGTCGACCGCGCCCGGCCTTCGGCATCAGGAAACCTCCCCTGTCGGATCGTGGCCGGCCGCTCGGCCCCCCTGGGCGCGCGCGCAGCCACCCCTACGTCCGGACCACGGACGCCAAGCACCGGTTCTGGCCGCCGTTGGGCCATACCACCGGGACCGGGATCGGGTCCGGGCTACTTCTTCACGGCCCGCTTCACGCCGACCGTCCGGCGCGGACCCTTGCGGGTGCGAGCGTTCGTCTTCGTGCGCTGGCCGCGCACGGGCAGGCCGCGCCGGTGACGCACCCCGCGGTAGGTGCCGATCTCGATCAGCCGCTTCACGCTGCGCTGAACCTCCGCGCGCAGGTCGCCCTCGACCCGGTACTCGCGGTCGATCACCTCGCGCAGGCGCGCGACCTCGTCCTCCGTCAACTCGCGGACCCGGGTGTCCGGATTGACGTTGGTGCGCCCCAGGATCTGTCGCGCCAGCGAGGGGCCGATCCCGTAGATGTACGGGAGCGCCGCCTCGACCCGCTTGTCGCGGGGAAGGTCGATACCCGCAATGCGCGCCATGCCTTGCCCACCCCTTCCCGGGCCGCCTGCCGGCCTAGCCCTGTACCTGCTTGTGCTTCGGGTTCTCGCAGATGACCATCACGCGCCCGGCGCGCTTGATGATCTTGCACTTCTCACAGATGCGCTTGACCGAGGGTCGCACCTTCACGGTTGATGCACCTCCGCTAGCCGCGGTCGCGGTGGACGACGCGGCCCCGTGTCAGGTCGTACGGGGAAAGCTCCACCGTGACGCGGTCGCCTGGCAGCACGCGGATGAAGTGCATCCGCATCTTGCCGGAGACCATCGCCAGCACGCGGTGGCCGTTCTCAAGCTCGACGCGGAACATGCCGTTCGGCAGCGGCTCGACGACGGTGCCCTGCACCTCGATCGCGTCCTTGCGCGGCTGCCGCACGCGCGTCGTCGTCTGCACCGGTCCCCGGCGTGGCTTCAAAGACCTGCCTCCCAGCCGCCTGCGTCGGCACCTGGCTGCTCCGCGCGGGCAAAGGCCGCGACCGCCTCCCGCACCTCCGCGTCCGTCGGCACCCCACCCCGCGCGACGCAGGCCGCCAGGCCCGCATCAACGGCGGTGTGCGCCTGCAGGTGGCGAATATTCTTGCGCTTGGCCCTGGCGACGGGGCGCGCCCGGCCGTCCGCCACGCGCGCATAGTGCCCGTCCTCGTCCTCCACGGCCAGCACCACAAAGATCTGCCCACGGTCCCGCCCCGCCTGCGATGTCACCATCTGGCCGGGACGGAGCGCCGGGGCTCCGCTACGTGTCACCGCGGATCCCCCGTCCTCCCCGCTGGGTGGCGCGCGGCGCCCCAGCCAGCTTTCGGTAGGATGGGCATCCATCTTCCCATTATACAGGGACGCGCGCAGTAGTATACCAGCCCTGCACTTCCACGTCCACAGCCCACTTTTTTCAGGGTAGCGTCAGCAGCTCAGGGCCCTCGGCGCCGATGGCGACCGTGTGCTCGAAGTGCGCCGAGAGCGATCCGTCGCGGGTCCGCACGGTCCAGCCGTCGCGGCGGTCGACGACCACGTCGTGGCCGCCGAGGTTGAACATCGGCTCCACGGCGATGGTCATGCCGGGCTGGAGCAGCGGCCCATGGCCGGCCCGGCCGTAGTTGGGCACCTCCGGCTCCTCGTGCATGCTGCGCCCCACGCCGTGCCCGCAGTACATCCGCACGATGCCGTAGCCCGCCGCGCGCGCCACCGATTCGATGGCGTGCGACACGTCCGAGAGGTGGTTCCCCGACCAGCACTGGGCGATTCCGGCCGCCAGGGCCTGTTCGGTGACCTCCAGCAGGCGGGCCGCCTCCGGAGCCAGCTCGCCGACCGCAAACGTGCGCGCCGCGTCCCCGATGAAACCCTGGCGCTTCACGGTCACGTCCACGCCCACGACGTCGCCCTCGGCGAGCCGGCGCGCCCCGGGCACCCCGTGGATCACCTGGTCGTTGACCGATACGCAGATGGACGCCGGATAGGGCGGCACGTGCGGGTCCGGCTGGTAGCCGAGGTCGGCGGAGGCGGCGCCGTGCTGGGCCATGACCTCGGCCGCAAGGGCGTCGAGCTCACGCGTGCGCACGCCGGGCCGGATGGCCTCGCCCACCGCGGCCAGCACGAGCGCCGCCACGCGTCCGGCCGCGCGCATCGCCTCGATCTCGCGCCTGGACTTGATGATGATCACTCCGCCAGGGCGGCTGCCACACGCCCGGCGACCACCGCGACCTCGCCCACCCCGTCCACCTCGCGCAGCTTGCCCTGGCCGGCGTAATACGGGAGCAGCGGCTCCGCCTGCGCCCACTGCACCTGGATGCGGTGGCGCGCCACGTCCTCGCGGTCGTCGTCGCGCTGCACCAGGGTCGTGCCGCAGAGGTCGCAGACGCCCGGCACTTTTGGCGGCTGCGTCTCCACATGGTAGACGGACCCGTCCTTGGGGCACACCCGCCGCCCCGACAGGCGCCGCACGACGGCCTCGACGTCGACGCGCAGATAGAGGGCGACCTGCAGCGGCGTCCTCAGCTCGTCGAGCAGCCGGTCCAGCGCCTGGCCCTGCGGCAGGGTGCGGGGAAAGCCGTCCAGGATGAAGCCGGAGGCCGCGTCCGCCTCCTGCAGGCGGCTGCGCACCATGGCGATGGTGACGTCATCCGGAACGTTTTCGCCGCGGTCCATGTATGCGCGCGCCGTCAGGCCAAGCGGCGTCGCTTCGCGCACGTTGGCCCGGAAGATGTCACCGGTGGCGATGTGCGGCACATGAGCGGCCACGGCCGCCTGCGCGGCCTGGGTTCCCTTGCCCGATCCCGGCAGGCCCAAGAATACGACGCGCAACGGCTCCGTCCGCCTCCTATTCCCCGCGTGCGCGCGGGAGTACCCGCGCTTACCGTTTCCCCGCGTGCGCGCGGGAGCACCGCGCTTAACGTTTCCCCGCGTGCGCGCGGGAGTACCCGCGCTTACCGTTTCCCCGTGTACGCGCGGGAGTACCCGCGC
>JAJYVM010000321.1 GCA_021792015.1 Bacillota bacterium
GCGGTCTGCGTCGCCTGCGCGGTCTGCGTCGCCCGCGTGGCCTGCGTCGCCCGCGCGGTCTGCGTCGCCCGTGCGGCCTGCGTCGCCCGCGCGGTCTGCGTCGCCCGTGCGGTCTGCGTCGCCCGCGCGGCCTGCGTCGCCCGCGTGGCCTGCGTCGCCCGCGCGGTCTGCGTCGCCCGTGCGGTCTGCGTCGCCCGTGCGGTCTGCGTCGCCCGCGCGGTCTGCGTCGCCCGCGTGGTCTGGATGGCCCGCGTGGCGTGTCGAGCCCAGCGTTCCCCTTGTCGCCACGTGGCGGCTGGCGAAGGGATGTGGCGCATCGGCCCGAACCCTGGGCGAGGGGGTGCGGCGCGATGGCGGAGATCGTGCGGGACGGCGGGCGCCTTTATTACGAGGTTCACGGGCAGGGCCGGCCCGTGGTCCTGCTTCACGGCCGGGGCGGCAACAGCCTGATCTGGTGGCAGCAGATCGACGCCGTCGCGGCGCGCTACCGGTGCATGGTCATCGACCACCGGGGCTGGGGCCGCTCCACGGGGCCCATGGTCGACCCGTGGCTGGACATGTTTGCGGACGATCTTGCCGCCATCCTCGACGCGGAGGGCGTCGGCGAGGTGGCGCTGGTGGCCCAGTCCATGGGCGGCTACACGGCGAACGCGTTCTGCGCCCGCCATCCCGGACGCGTCCGCGCCGCCGTGATGAGCGGCACCACCGGCGGCCGCGCGCCCGCTGCGCTGCTGGGCCTTCAGCGCCAGGCCTCCGAGCGCAGCGAGGCGATGCGGGTGGCGTGGTCCGAGGGCCGCGGGCCGCACCCCGCCGTCGGGGCCCGCATGTATGCCGAGCAGCCGGCGCTGGCCCGGCTCTACGAGATGATCAACGCCCTGAACCACAACCCGACGGCGACCGGCTTCCGTCCGGCGCGGCCGGACGCCGTGCCGCTCTCGCTCCCGGCGGCCACGCTGTTCATCACGGGCGAGGAGGATCCCCTCTGCCCCACGCCGATCGTGGAGGCGTGCGCCGCGGAGCTGGGCGGAAGCCGGCTCCTGCGGGTGCCGGAGGCCGGCCACTCGACGTACTTCGAGCGCGCCGCCGCATACAACCGCGCCGCGCTCACGTTCCTGGCGGAAGTGTACGCGTGATGGAAAGGGCCCTGTGTGTGGGCGACACCACGGTGGGGGCCCGGACCGCCATGGCAAAATCGGCGCGTCGGAGGTGCGCGATTTGAGGCGGATGTCGATGCGCGGGCTGGCGGCGCTTGTCGCGGGCCTGCTGCTGGCGGCCTGCGGCGGCGCCAGGCCGCCCGCAAACCCGCCACCCGCGTCCGCAAAGGCCGCGCCCTTCAAGCCGGCGAAGGCGCCGGCATGTCCGGCGGCCGCCAAGCTCGGGGCCGGCTGGCAGCCGGAAGCCCTGCCCGCCGGAGATACAGGCGTCCTGGCCCTGGCCACCACGGGTCCGTGCCACGTCTGGGCCGGCGGCACCACCGCCGCCGGCGCCGCGTTCGTCGCCTTCAGCCAGTCCGGCGGGATCTCCTGGACCGCGGCCAACCTGCCGCCCGGTTACACCGCCGTCCACGGCGTCGCGATGGCCAGCGCCGCACGGGGCTGGGCGGTCGCGGACACCGGCACCACGGGGGCGGTGCTGGCCACGACCGACGGCGGGCGGGACTGGAGCCTGGCCAAGGCCTTCCCGGCCGCGGCGGAGCTCACCGCCATCACCACCGAGGGCGGCAAGCACATCTGGGCCGTCGGCGAATCCACGACGCACACCGCCCTGATCTTCGCCAGCCAGGACGGCGGCAGCACCTGGGCCGCCCAGAGCCCGCCCGCAGCCACCCTTGGCCTGCAGACGGTGGCGTGGGCCGGCGGCACCAGCGTCTGGGCCGGCGGGGCCCAGGGCGCCCTGCTCCTCACATCCGACAGCGGCAGCCACTGGCGCACCTACCCGGGCAGCACCCTGGGGACGACCCTGACCGGTCTGAGCGTGACGGGCGGACAGGCGTGGGCCGTGGGCTACCTCGCCGCCGACGCCAATCACCGCGGCATCGGCCTGCGGCGGAGCGGAAGGCTGTGGTTGCCGATGGCGCTGCCGCCGGGGACCGGGCAGCTCAACGCCATTGCGGCAAGCGGCGGGCCGTACGCCTGGGCCGTCGGGCGTGGGCCCGGCGGCTCCGCCAGCATCCTGGCCACCAGCGACAGCGGCTCCAGCTGGACGGAGCAGGCGCCGCAGGGCTCGTTTGCGCTCGATGCGGTGGCCTTTGCCAACCCAAGCGTGGGCTGGGCGGGGGGTGCGGGCGGCGTCCTGGCCACCATCGACGGCGGCGCGTCGCACTAGGGCGCTCGTGTCCCTTTTGGCCGCGGTCGTCGTCCTGACGGGCTGCGGTGCGGCGGGCTCGCCCGAGGCGGCACGCCCGGCGCTGGCGCCAGCGGTCACGGCGTCCGCGTCCCCGGGCCCGGCGCCCACCACGTCCGCGGCGGCGGCCGCGACCACGACGGCGAGCAGCGCCGCGCCCGCGACAGGGCCTGCCACCACGACCGTGAGCGGCGCCGCCGCGGCATCCGCACCCCCAGCCACGGCGACCGCCACGGCTGCGGCGGGGGCTTCCGGGCTGCCGCCCTTTCGCCACATCTTCCTGGTTGTGATGGAGAACCTCGGCTACGCGGCGGCCATGGCGACGCCAGGGCTGGCCCAGCTGGCGCACCGCTACGCATCCGCGACGAACTACGACGCCGTGGCCCACCCGAGCCTGCCGAACTACCTCGCCCTGGCCAGCGGCGGCACATGGGGCGTGACATCGGACTGCTTCAGCTGCTATCAGAACGAGAGAAACCTCGGCAGCCAGCTCTCCGCGGCCGGGATCGCCTGGGGCGCCTACATGGAGGGCCTGCCGTCCGCCTGCGACCTCACGCCCTACTACCTGCCGGCCAACTACGCCGGCAAGCACGACCCCTTCCGCTACTTCACCGACATCCGCGACAGCCGGTCGCTCTGCGCCCACATCCAGCCCCTCACCGCCCTCCACCTCGCATCGCCGCCGGCGTTCGCGTGGATCACGCCGAACCTCTGCCACGACGGGCACAACTGCCCGCCGACGCAGGCGGCGGCCTGGCTCGACGGCTTCGTGGCGAAGGTCACGGCGAGCGCCGCCTGGCGCGACGGCGGTGTGCTGTTCGTCACCTGGGACGAGGGCAACGGCGGTGACACCCGCGGCGGCGGCGGCCACATCCTCACGCTGGTGATCGCCCCCGGCCTGCCGGCCGGCGAGCGCATCGCCCAGCCCTTCAACCACTACGCCCTGCTGCACACCGTCGAGGCCGCCCTGGGCGTGCCCCCGCTCGGGGCGGCGGCCCGGGCCCCCGTGATGAGCGCGTTCTGGACGGCGAAGTAGATCGCCGTCAGCCGACCGGAAGCGTGTCGCTCATCACCAGCGTCCCCTCGCACTCGGCCAGCAGCCGGCCGTCCCCGTCCCGGATCTCGGCCGCCGTTTGCGCGAGCCGCCGGTGCCACCCGCTGACCCAGCCGCGGATGTGCAGGGCCGTCCCGGGCACGACCGGCACGTGGAGGCGCGCCGACAGCCGCCCCGTCAGCCCCGTGTGGCCGCCGGCCGCCACGGCCCAGCCCATCGCCTCGTCCATCATGGTGATGAGCAGCCCGCCGTGGACGATGCCGCGCCAGCTGACCCAGCCGGCCTCGGCCACCGTGTCGGCGGTCACGCCGCCGTCCGCCACCCTGAAGCGCAGCCCGATGCCCTCCGCGTTCTCCGTGCCGCAGGCAAAGCATCCGGCCAGATCGTGGTTCTCGGCCGGGGTGGCCATACGCTAGACCTCCAGGGCCCGCGGCAGCAGCCGCAGGGCGCAGATGACGCCGATGATGGCGATGGCGACGCCGCCCATGAAGATGACGTGGTAGCCCGCCGTCTCCCACAGGATGCCGGCGATCAGGGGCACCAGCACCGAGCTGACGTGGTTGACGGTGATGCCCACGGCCAGCGTCGGCGCGAGGTCGGACTCCGAGGCGTGGCGGTGCACCCAGGTCGTCAGGGCCACGTTCGTGGTGAACAGGGCGTTGTCGGCGAGGTAGAGGCCCATCATGACGGCCTCGGACGTGGTCAGGGCGTACCCGGCGAAGATGGGGATGAGCAGGCACCCGGCCACCACCAGCACCCAGCGCTCGCCCTTGTCGCGGATGATGCGCCCGACCTGCGAGGACGCGGCCAGCGTCAGCAGGCTGGACGCGAAGAGGAGGATGGCCACGACCTCCACCGGCGCGTGGTAGACCTCGACCAGGGCGAAGACGACGAATGTGATGAGGATCTGCTTGCGCCCGCCGTCGATCAGCGTCAGCACGTAGTAGGGCAGGTACTTGCGCCGGATCACCCATCGCGGCCGGTCGGTCTGGGGCGCGCCGCGCAGCAGCATCAGCCCGATCCCGCCCGCGAAGGCCACGGCCCCCGCCGGCAGGAACACTCCGCGCAGCCCGCCCACCAGGGGCAGGATGCCCAGCACCACCAGCGTGCCGATGGGCCCGGCGAGCGAGCCCACGCTGCTCATCCGGCTGAGGATCGTGCCGCCGCGGGCCGCACGCTCGCCGCCGGTCGTGGCGCGCGTCGCGAATTGCAGCCCCAGGGTCGACTGCACGGGCGCGAATGTGTGAAAGCCCAGGCCCCAGACGAACGAGGCCATGGCCAAAAAGACGATGGTGTTCGCGTGGCCGGTCAGGGCCATGCCGATCCCCATCAGCAGCAGCGCAAAGGCCGCCAGGCGCGGCAGCGGCACGCGCGTGGCCAGGGCCGCCACCACCAGGCAGAGCAGGCCCGAGCACTCGCGCACCGCCTCGACGACGCCGATCTGCAGGGGCGTGATCCCGAGCGCGCCGA
>JAJYVM010000322.1 GCA_021792015.1 Bacillota bacterium
CGCCGCATCCTGGAAGCGGACGCCTTGGATTTGCGCAAAGACGGGGTTGGCGTCGGTTTCGATGGCCCGCGAGCCGTAGGCGTATGGTCGCGGCGTCCGACGCACATCCAGGCTGTAGGTGAAGGACTTGTCCGCCCCGCTGACCGCGAGGTAGGGCAGCTTCGGCGCCGCCGCGGTCACAGGCTGCGGAATCCACGTCGGGACCTGCAGCGGAAGCGTCGCGCGCTTGGCCACACTTGCCGCCGCTTGGGTGAACACCTTCGAAAAGGCGCCGTCCATTGGTATCAATGTCGCGTAGTCGAGCAGCCCCTGGGCCACCGCGCCCGGGTAGCTGGCGCCGATGTAAAGCTGCTGCGAGCCGCCGTGGCTCCCGGAGGCGTTGAGGCGCAGCCGCGCCGCGAACGCCCCCAGGACCGAGACCTGGGCATACGCGCTGGCGAGCTCGGTGCCGGAGGAGTCGTATACGTAGACGGCGGCCCGCTCAACGGAGTCCTGGACGTGGCTGACATGTCCGCTGACCGTGAGGACGTCCGCAGCCATCTCCGGCGCGTAGAGAGCCAGCACGGGCCGAACGGCGGCGGCGTGTGCGGAAGGACCGCCGCCTAGACAAACAACCAGCGAAAGCAAGGTTGCCACCGTGATGGCTACCCGGCCAGCAGCGCCTCTCCATCGCACGTAGGGACCGTCCCTTCCCGGCGACCCCGCGCCGGGGTCGTGCACGGATTACGCTGGTATGGACGCCGACGGTCCGGCGGCGGTTCCCCGCGGGCTGTCCCTGCGTCGTCCCACTTGCTCCGAGCCCACCGGCGCCAGCCCACCGGCCTTCCTCCCATGGCCTGGACGGGCGCGCGCGTGCGGCCGCCGATCGCAGGGCGTGGGTCTGCGTGCGCGCGCCACTCTCGTCGGATGCGGACGCCGGCGTGCGTCCACCGCGTGCGTGACCGCCGCCGTGTCGCCGGCGTCCTGCCCACCCGTCCCCGGTACGCACGGGGTGCCGCTCCGGACCCGTCCTCGATCACAGCACCAGGGCGTTTGTGCACACGATCCGGCGCACGCGCGTCGTGCCGCCGGCCGCCGCCGCGTCCCTGATCCACGGGGGGCGAGCGTCCCGCGCGATGCGGAACGACTGGGCCGCGGGACAGGGCTGGCCCTGGTCACGGCGCCGGCTTCGGGGCCGTCATGCGGAAGTAGACGTCGATCACGGGATCCAGCCAGCCGCGCAGCTCCAGCCAATAGAGCCGCGCAAAGGCCATCTTCATGAAGTGCTTCCACCGGGTCGGTGGCGACTTCACGACGGGCGCCGTGTACGAGCCGACCACGAAGGTGCCAAATCCGTGGCCCATGTCGAACGGGCAGTTCGTGCGGCCCTCGAACACAGCCGGCCGCCCGGCCAGGGCCGCCGCCACCGTCTTGGCCTCCAGGTGCGCGCCGACGCCCGCCTTGGAGGTGGGCAGGTTCGTCCCGTCGCCGATGGCGAAGGCGTGCTCCACGCCCTTGACGCGCAGGCTCTGGCGGTCGGTCACCACCAGGCGGCTTGCATCCAGCACCTCGGCGGGCCTGTACGCGATGTCGGCGCCGATGAACGGCGGGACGACGATGGGCAGGTCGCAGGCGATCTGGTCGCCCTCGATGGAATAGAGCGTCCGGGTGGCGGGGTCGATGCGGTCGAGGTCGAAGAACGGCATGACCTCGATCCCGCGTGCCGCCAGGATGGGCGCCACGATCTCGTCCATGGGCTTGGCGGGGTAGGCCCGCGGATAGGGCGTGAAGTACACGATGCGCGTCTTGTCGCGCAGGCCGCGGCGCCGTATCAGCTCCTCCGCCAGCAGCACCCCCTCCAGCGGCGAGGGCGGGCACTTGCAGACCGGGGAAGCCTGCCCCAGGGCGATCGTGCCGCCGCGGAACGCGTCCAGTTGCCGCCACAGCTTCTGGGCCTGGGCGGCGGTCGAGTGGTAGTCGCCGATCGCCGCGTTCACCTCGGCCAGGCCGGGGATCTGGCCCGGGTCCGTCAGGATCCCGGTCGCCAGGACCACCTCGTCGTACGGCAGGCGCTCCCCGCCGGCCGTCATCACGGTCTGGGCGGTGAGGTCCACCTCGGCCACGGCGTCCTGGATGAAGCGGACGCGCGAGGGCAGCAGGCCGCGCTCGTCCCGGGCGATGGCCGCCGGCGCGCCTCGCATCGCCACATAGAGCAGCGCGGGCTGGAACATATGGCTGGCAGATGCGCTGACCACCGTCACCTCGTAGGTGTGGGGATCCAGGTCGTTCGCCAGGATGGTGCCCCCGCTGCCGCCGCCGACGATCACCACGCGCTTAGCCATGGCTCATCGCTTCGCGATCCGCAGGACCACGACGATCTTGCCGTCCCGGTCCTCCATCGAGACGATCTCGTTGCCCGTCTTGGCCGCCCAGGCCTGCACGTCCGGCCGCACGCCGGGGTCGGTGGCCCAGAGCTCGATGACGTCGCCGACCTTGGACCGCCGGTAGGCAAGCGCCAGGTCGGTGATGGGGCCGGGGCACGAGGACCCGCGGGAGTCGACGAGCGTGCGCGGCGCGGTGGTCGTGTCCATCGTTGTCACCTCGAAGGGGTTTAGAAGGGGTTTAGATGAAGAACGTCTCGCCGCCGGCGGCCCTCTCCAGGAAGGTCGCGGCCCCCACGACGTCGTCGACGAGGTCGCTGAAGTCCTCGGGCTTGAGGCCCATGACCTCGCTCATCATCGAGCAGGCGTGGACGCGGGCGCCCATCTCCTTGGCCTGCCGGAGCATCTCCTCCCACGGGGCCACCTTCGCCGCCTGCATGCCCTGCGCCAGGGCCGGCGCCATGGCCGCGAACTCAGCGGGGAAAGGCAGCTCGTGGTGCGCCTTGGTGAAGGCGTGCAGCGCGAATCCCGTCACGAACACCTCGACCTCCATCTCCATGGCGGCCGCAGCCTGGGTGAGGACGCCCAGGGGAATGAACTTGTCGGCTGTGCCGCTGAACATGACGATGGACACCCTGTTGGCTGTTGGCCCTGCGGCCGCCAGCACCCCGGCCGCACCCGTTGCCGTCTCGCTCACGGCGATCTGCCCCCTCTGATCCGGTCTCAAATCGGCTCCGCCCCGAGCATGGCGCAGTGTGGCCAGGGCTCCCACGGCCGGTGGACCCGACTTGGGCACGGCGGCCGGCCCCGCGGGGTGACGCGATCGGCCGACATGCGGGCCCGCCGCGGGGCCCGTACGGGGTGGGGGATTCCCCAGGCTGCGAGACGGCCGGATGGCGGCGGATGGCAGCGGCGGCCACGGTCGTGGCCGCCGCGCGCGGCAGGGTAATCGGTGGCGTGGTGGACGCTGCTCGGTTCGACGGATCCTCCCGCCGCGGTGATCGGACGTCACCGAGCTGGCCAGCCGTCGGCGGGTCCCCGGGACCGCGGTCCCAGGCGCGCGCCCGCCCGCCGCGACGCCCACGTCGGTGGCCACGGGGGCGGGTTGCCTGCCGTTCCCCGCTGGCCAGCACCGGGTGGCGGGGCATCCGGCGCGGGCCAAGTCGAGCACGCCGCGGGCGAGCGGGGGGACGGCGCGCGGAGGCTAAGGGGTCGGGCCCAGCACCGCGGCCACCGCCGCCCGGTCCCGTGCCGAGTAGGCGCAGACCATGATGTCCAGGTCCTCATACCCGCCAAAGCCCGCGACCATGGCCCGCAGCGCGGCCCCCGCCTCCTGGCCCGCGATTCCGGCCCCCAGCAGGGGAAAGGCGATGCTGCCGCACCCGAGCGACCGGGCGAGCGCCAGCGCCGCCCCGGTGCCGGCGGTGAGTTCCGCCGCCGTGGCGCTGCGTCCCGCGCCGAAGTCCACGGTCGGGACGTGGATCACCCAGCGGACCCCGCCTGCCCGCAGCCGCCCCGCCGTGGTGGCGACTGCGCCGCCCAGGGGGCACGGCGCCACCCGCCGCGACTCCGCCGTGAGCTCCGGACCGGCCGCCCGGGCGATGGCGGCCGCCACGCCGCCGCCGTGTGCCAGCTCCGTGTTCGCGGCGTTGACGATCGCCTCTGCCCGCGCCTCCAGCACACTGCCGCCCATTGCCCGCACCGGTACCGCCAACACCCCCGGTCCCACGCCACCTGCACCCGAGCCGCGAGATGGTCCAGGCGGCCGTCCGACCCCGGCACCGGTGCCCGCCCCTCACCGCTCCCACAGCGCGCCAGCGCATATCCGAGCCCCGGAGACATGACGCAGTCCCGGCGCGTGTATGCGGCGGCCATCGCACCTCACTGCCCGAGCACGGCCCGCCGGCTGGGCTGACACCGCGCTCGCCAAGAGCCTCGCCATCGCCCAGGGCGAGCTGGAGCAGATCCGCCACGACCCGTACGACATCCTGACCCGGGCCGTGCAGCCGTTCCTCTGGTTGGCGGTCTTCGGCCAGGCCATGTCGCGCCTGGGCGCCGTGCCCACGGGTCCGTACACCTACCTGCAGTTCCTGGCCCCCGGCATCCTGGCGCAGTCGGTGGTCTTCATCGCCATCTTCCACGGCATCGCGGTCATCTGGGAGCGCGATCTCGGGATCCTGCAGAAGATGCTGGTGACCCCGACCCCGCCCTTCTCCATCATCGCCGGCAAGATGGGCGCCGCCGGCCTGCTCGGCATCGCCCAGGCCGTGATCGTGCTGGTCGTCTCGCTCGTCATGGAGATCCCGATGCACCACACGCCGGTGGCCATCCTCGGCGCGTTCGTCACCGTGATCCTCGGCGCGGGCTTCTTCGCCGGATTCTCCATGATCATGGCCGCCCTCGTCCGCTCGCGCGAGCGCTTCATGGGCATCGGCCAGGTCCTGACCATGCCGCTTTTCTTCGCCTCGAACGCCCTCTACCCGCTGTCGATCATGCCCGGCTGG
>JAJYVM010000323.1 GCA_021792015.1 Bacillota bacterium
TCGGCGTTGATGCGGCATTCGATGGCCCAGCCGCGCGGGTGCACGTCCTCCTGGCGGAAGGACATCGGCTCGCCGCCGCAGACCAGGATCTGCTCGCGGACGAGGTCGATGCCCGTGATCATCTCCGTCGTCGGGTGCTCCACCTGGATGCGGGTGTTCATCTCGATGAAATAAAACCGCCCGTCCCGATCGAGCAGGAACTCAATCGTGCCCGCCCCCACGTAGTCGACGGCGGAAGCGGCCGCGACGGCGGCCGCGCCCATCCGCTCCCGGGTGGCCGGATCGAGCGCGGGCGAGGGCGCCTCCTCCAGGATCTTCTGGCGCCGGCGCTGGATCGAGCTGTCGCGCTCCAGCACGTGGACGACGTGGCCGTGGCGGTCGGCCAGGACCTGCAGTTCGACGTGGCGCGGGTCGACCAGGAGCTTTTCCAGGTAGAGGTCCGCGTTGCCGAAGCTGGAGCCTGCCTCGCGCCCGGCCCCGGTCACGGCCTGCAGCAGCTCCTCCTCGTTGCGCGCCGTGCGGATGCCCCGCCCGCCGCCGCCGGCCGCCGCCTTGACCAGGACGGGGTAGCCGATCTCCGCCGCGGCCTTCAGCGCCTCCTGCTCGCCGCTGACCGTGCCCGGCGTGCCGGGGACGACGGGCACCCCCGCCTCCTGCATGCGCGCGCGGGCCGCCGTCTTCACGCCCATGCGCTCGATGCTGTCGGCCTCGGGCCCGATGAAGTCGATCCCCCAGCTCTTGCACATGGCCGCGAAGTAGGGGTTCTCGGAGAGAAAGCCGTAGCCGGGATGGATGGCGTCGACGCCGGCGTGCGCCGCCACCTCGATGATCTTCGCGACGTTGAGGTAGGACTGCGTGGCGGGCGGCGGGCCGATCGCCACGGCCTCATCCGCCATGCGGACGTGCAGGGAGTCCTCGTCGGCCTCGGAGTAGACCGCCACCGTTGCGATGCCAAGCTCGCGGCAGGCACGGATCACGCGGACGGCGATCTCGCCGCGGTTGGCGATGAGAATGCGTCGGTACAAGGCGACACCGTCCTCTGAAGACGCGGTCTTACGTCGGTCTATTCTACCAGAGCGTGGACGGCGGCTCGGTCGCGTGGGCCAATCAGGACGGGGCCGGCTGGCCGTGGCGGATGAGCGGCAGATAGGCGCTCAGGGCATCGAGGGTCGCGATGACCTTATCCGGCGGCAAGACTGTCATCGGTCGTGGCCAGAAACCTCACGTCTGGGACCATAATCTTGACCTATTTCAGACGATGTTACGGCTGGATCTGGGGGACGGATGTCCGAGCGCTCACGCCCTCACCGAGCCGCCGGCGGCACCAGCTGACCGAAGGCCGCGGCCAGCGCGCGGATCTGCTCCGGCGTGAGCCGGTCGAGGAAGAGGCGCCGCACATCGGCCAGGTGGTCTGCCTGGGCCTGTTGGGCGACGGCCAGCCCCGCCGCCGTGAGCTGCACGTTGCTGGCGCGGCTGTCCTCCGGGCACGGTTGGTGCTCGACCAGCCCGCGCGCCTCCAGCGCATCGAGGAGGCGGGAGGTGCGGCTGAGGCTCAGCTCGATCCGCTCGGCAAGGCGGGCGATGCGCAGGCGGCGGTCCGGGGCGGCGGCCAGCCGGCCGAGGGCCTCCAGGGCGCTGAGCGACAGGCCGTGCCGCGCCTGAAGGGCACCCTCCAGCTCGCGGGTGATGCGGCGGTGGACCCGCATCAGGCCGCTCCAGGCGGCGGCCTGCACCTCGGTCAGGTGGGCCAGCCCGTCCGGGCCGATCACCCACGGGCAGACCTCCGGCCCCGTCATGCCCACCCCTGCGCCGCCAGCCAGGCGCCCGCCTCCTCGATGTCCGCGTCGGTGAGCTCATGCCCGGCGTGGCGGAGGGTGGCCGTGACGTCGGCGCCGCCGGCCCGCAGCGCCGCCACCAGGTCCTCGTGGCGCGGCCGGGGTACGTACGGGTCGCGGTCGCCCCCCAGCGCCAGAACCGGCTTGCCGTCCAGGGGCGGAGGCGACTCGGGTGCGTACGGCAGGGTCGGACGCAGCAGCACGGCGCCCGCCAGCGTCTCGGGCCGCCGCAGCAACAGGCTGACGGCGATGTTCGCGCCGTTGGAGTAGCCGAGGGCGAGCATGCGTCCCGGATCAAGGCCGTAGGCCGCCGCCGCGGCTGTGACGAACTCGGCCAGCTCATCGGTGCGGGCCAGCAGGTCCGGAATGTCGAGGTCAAGGGGTCCGCGGCGGCGGAAGAACCGCCGGGTGCGGCCGTTCTCCAGCACCTTGCCGCGCGGGCTGAGGAGGGTGGCCCGGGGTGCGAGGTCGCGCCCCAGGCCCAGGAGCTGGTGCTCGTCGCCGCCGGTGGCATGCAGGAGCAGCACGGTCCCGCCGCTGGCGCCCGGCTCCAGCACGTGCTCGAAGCCAAGGTCGCCGCCCGTCACGACGTCGCCCTTGCCGCGCGCGGATCGGGCAGGGGGGTCAGGTTGGCCTCGATCTGGGCACGGCGTGCCTCCAGCCACGGCGGCAGGATGACGCGGCGCCCCAGCTCCTCCACGGGGCCGTCCACCGTGAAGCCGGGTTCCTCGGTCGCCAGCTCGAACAGGATCCCGCCCGGCTCGCGGAAGTACAGCGAGTGGAAGTAGTGGCGGTCGACGAGGCCGCTGTTCGGCAGGCCGGCCTCGTTCACCCGCGCCAGCCAGGCCGGGTGATCCGCGTCGGTCGTGCCCCAGGCGACGTGGTGGACGGTGCCGGCGCCCTGAAGGCCCGGCTCCGGCGGCGGCGGGTCAAGGGCGATCCAGCCGCCCCGCCTGTCGCCACGGAGCTCCCAGGTGTCCGCGCCGCGGACCTGCGCGCCCATCAGCCGCTCCAGCACGGCCGCCGTCGCCTGGGGCCGGCGACTGTACGCGGCAACCCCCTCGAAGCCCAGCAGCGCCATCTCGGCCGGGATCTCGGGATGCTCGGCGGTCAGGGGCGGATCGCCGCTGGCGTCGACGACGAGCTCGTGGCCCAGTCCCTCGAAGTCAGCGAAGCGCAGCGACTCGGGGGGGCGCGCGACCGGATGGCCCTCGGCCTGCAGGCGCGCGGCCCAGAAATCGAGCGCCTGCGGCGAGCGCACGCGCCAGACGATCCGGTGTACCATGCCGGCGCCCGGCCGGCCCGGACGCGCGCCGGGGTATTCGAAGAAGGTCAGGTCCGCGCCGGGCCGCGCCAGCTCGTCCCCATAGAAGAGGTGATAGACCGTCGGGTCGTCCTGGTTGACCGACTTGGCCGTCAGCCGCAGCCCCAGAACCCGGGTGTAGAAGTCGAGGTTGCGCGGCGCGTCGCCGGTGATCGCCGTCACGTGATGGATGCCGTCCAACCGCATCGTGGGCACCTCTCTTGCGCAGGCACGCTTGCTGAGGCAAGTGTACGGGCACGGCAACCATAAGTCAACTATGGTCAGACCAGGCGCGCGACGGTTCGGCGCGCCGTCACGATCGCGCGGTGACGGCCGGCGCCGGCGGCTTCGCGGGCGCCTACCGAGGATCCACCGGCGGCGGCACGGCCACCACCAGGCCCGGTACGCACGCGAAGTGCCGTTGGTCGAGAGTGACCAGGGGACAATCGAGGTCCACCGCCGTGGCGGCGATCAGCGCATCGGGTAGCTGCAGACCATGCGAGCGCCGCCAGGCGCGGACCAGGCGGCCAGCGGTCGTGGCAATCCTCGGTGTAACAGGCACCGTGGTCATCGCGTCAAGGAGGTGGATGACGGCGCGCTCCGAGTCGGCGTCGAGCCGCTCCCCAGCGAGCATTTCAGACCAGGTGATCGCGCTCACCGATAGATCGGCGCCCGCCATCGCGTGGCTTTTCAGAAGGGTGGTGCAGCTCGGATCCGCGCGAAGGTGGCCGATCAGCACGGACGAGTCCAGCAAGAGGGTCACGGCTTGCCGCCCGGGTGCTTGTCGTCGCCCCACACGTCGCGCCAAGACGCCGCCCGCAGGTCCCGCAGCTCCTGCTCCCAGTCGTCATAGGACTTGACGGCGCCGGCCGTTTCGGCCAGCACCCGCAGCCGCTCCTCGCGACTCATACGCTCCGGCGCGTAAGTCACATGGCATTCCTGCACCTGCCCGGCTGCCGGCCCCGAATCCGCAAGGGCCAGCTGCAGCCCGCGGCGCAGCAGCTCCGACAGCGGAATGCCCAAATCCACTGCACGCCGCTTCGCCGCCTGGTGCTCAGCGGGCGCCAGCCGCACGTTGGTGAGGATCATGTCGTCCAAAGCCGGTCCCCGGGAGCCAGTATACTACCGCGGTAGCGGGACGACTACCGCTCGACCCAGCGCGTGACCTCCGCCACCGGCTTGCGCCGGCGCACGGGCGGCACGCTGGCCGGATACCCCAGCAGCAGGATGGCGACGATCGTCTCGTCCTCGGGGATCTCCAGCATCGGGCGCAACTCCGGGCTGCCAGCCAGGGGGCCGGTGGTCCAGAACGTACCCAGGCCCTCGCCGCACGCGGCGATGCAGAAATTCTCCGCCGCCGCGGCCGTGGCGCAGAGGTCCTCGCGCGCCCGGATCGGGTCCTCGACCTGGCCGCATGTGACGACGATGGCTGCCGCCGCCTCGGCCATCTCGGCCCGCGCGCGCTCGCCGGCCGACTGGGCCTCGGGCGAACCGGGGTCCTTGAAACCGGAGGCCTTGGCGCGCCCTCGCGCCGCTGCCAGCCGGTCCTTTGCCTGCCCTGTGACGACGATGAAGCGCCATGGCTGGGACAGGTGGTGGTTCGGCGCGTGCGCGGCCGCCTCAAGCAGGGCCTCGATCGTCTCGCGCGAGACGCCGAGCGGCTCCCACTCCTTGATCGACCGACGGCTCTTGACCAGCTCTGTGGCTTTCAT
>JAJYVM010000324.1 GCA_021792015.1 Bacillota bacterium
CCGCCAGTGCGTAATGGGGCCTTCGGACAGCACGGCGGCGCAGGGTCGCCCCGGCCTGGCCTGGACGAAGGCCGGTCCGATCTCGAACCCGCCGATGTGCCGGTTCAGGATGACGTCGGGCTGGTGGACCCGCCCCTCGCGCAGCCACCCGGCGGCCGTCTGCACCGCCCACGGCTCGGGGGTAACCACCAGCCACACGACCCGAGCCGTCACCGGGGCGGTGGCCGTCCGGGAGTCCCTCGGATCAGGCGGCACCGTGCATGCCGTTCACTCTGCCCGTTGCGCCGTCTCTGCGATCAGGGCGACAGGGTCCTTGTCCGGCTCAACCTCGATCACGCCAACGGCCCGCAGCCCGACCTGCCTGCGGCCGCCGGTTGGCACCCGGTCTGTGTGCACCTGCATAGCCAGGCGGGGGTAGCTCCGCCGGTCCAGCGCCTCGCGGGCGTGCCCCGCGTCCGCCGGCAGGAAGCAGAGGTTGGCGGCCACCGTGGCCGCACCGCAGCCGAGCGCCGCCGGACGGGCCAGCTCGCGCTCCACCTCGTCCGGGGGCAGGACCATCGCCCGCGCCTGGGGCAGCGCCTACCGCAGGGCCACCAACCCTGCTAGCCATGTTGCGTTAGCAGAGCGTGACTAGGATCTCGCCCGTGTTGCAGGCCAGCAGGTAGCGCACGAACTTGCGGATGTTGTCGTAGATGGCGCGGCCTTCCTCGATGGCGGCGACGATCGTGGCGAAGTTATCGTCCGTGAGGACCATGGCGGAGGCTTCCTTGGTGACGTCGGTACCCGTGCGGCCCATGGCCACGCCGATGTCGGCCTCGCGGACCGCCGGCGCGTCGTTGACGCCGTCGCCCGTCATCGCCACCACGTGGCCGTGCGCCTGCAGGGCCCGCACGATGCGCAGCTTGTCGGCCGGGGAGGTGCGCGCGTAGACGAAGGTCCGCTCGACCTCGACCGCCAGCTCGCGGTCGCTCCAGCCGGCCAGGTCGGCGCCGGTCGCGGCCCTGCCGCCCGGCGGCAGAAGGCCCAGCTCGCCGGCGACGGCGCACGCCGTCAGGGCGTGGTCGCCCGTGATCATCACCACGCGCACGCCCGCCTCGCGGCAGCGGCGGATGGCCTCGCGCGCCTCGGGCCGCGGCGGGTCCAGCAGGCCGCAGATCCCGCAGAAGGTCAGGTCGCGGTCGGTCAGGGCCACCAGCCCGCCGCCTGCTCCCGCGTCGCCCGCGCCTGGCACGTTCCCCGCGTCGCCCAAGCGTGGCACGTCCCCCGCGCTTCGGGCGCCACCTGCGCCCCCCGCGCCCCGCGCGCCCCCCGCACCCGGCACGTCCGTCTCCGCCGTCGCCGCGACCTGGCCCTCGCCCGCCACCAGCGGCCCCACCCCCGGCGGCAGTTCCCGCCGGGCCATGGCCAGCACGCGCAGCGCCCGCCCGGCCATCGCGTCGCCCGCAGCCCGGATGGCCCGCCGCGCCGGCTCGTCCAGCGGCACCACGCCCCCCTCGCGCGCCACGTGCGAGCAGCGTGCGAGGATCTCGTCCAGCGCGCCCTTGACGTGCGCCGTGTGGCGGCCGCCCCCGCCCGCACAGATCACCGCCATGCGCCGCCGCGCGGAGTCGAAGGGCACCTCGGCCACGCGCGGCCGGGCCGCCCGCAGCGCGGCCGGATCCATCCCGGCCTCGGCCGCCGCTCGCAGCAGCGCCACCTCGGTCGGGTCCCCGTCCTCCCCCGCCGCGTCGTTGCACAAAGCGGCCGTCTCCAGGGTCCAGCGCCACGCCTCCCCCGCCTCCGGGTGGATCGCGCGCACCCGCATGGCGTTCTGCGTGAGGGTGCCCGTCTTGTCGGTGCAGATGACCGTGGCGCAGCCCAGTGTCTCCACCGCCGGCAGGCGCCGCACGATGGCGTGCTTTCGGATCATGCGCTGCACGCCGAGGGCCAGGGCGATGGTGACGATGGCCGGCAGGCCCTCGGGGATGGCCGCAACGGCCAGGCTCACCCCCGCCAGGAACATGCGGTAGGGATCCTCGCCCTGCAGCACACCGAGCAGCACCACGGTGGCCGAGATGAGCAGGCAGGCCAGCACCAGGATGCGGCCGACCTGGTCCAGCCGCCGCTGCAGCGGGGTCTCGCGGTCCCCCGCCGCGCCGATCAGGCCAGCGATGCGGCCCACCTCGGTCTCCCCGCCCGTGGCCACCACGAGCCCCCGGCCGCGCCCGCGCACCACGTGCGTACCCTGGTAGGCCATGTTGCGCCGGTCGCCGGTCGCCAGCCCGGCACCCGCGCCCTCGCCGACCAGCGGCCGCGCCATCTTCTCGACGGCCTGCGACTCCCCGGTCAGGGGCGCCTCGTCCGCCGCGAGGTCGGCCGCGCCCACCAGCCGCAGGTCGGCCGGCACGCGGTCGCCCGCCTCGAGCAGCACCAGATCCCCCGGCACCAGCCCGGCCGCGGCCGCCTGCCCCGCCCTGCCGTCGCGCACCACCCGGGCCGTCGGCGCCGTCAGGGCGCGCAGCGCCTCCAGGCTGCGCTCCGCCCGCGCCTCCTGGAGGTAGCCGAGGACGGCGTTGACCGCCACGATCGCCAGGATGGCGGCCCCGTCGGCCAGCTCGCGGAACAGGAAGGAGACCGCCGCCGCCCCGATCAGGACCAGGACCATGAAGTCGCGCAGCTGCGCGGCCAGCATGGTCCACCACGGCCGCCGCACGGGACCGGCGATCGCGTTGGGCCCGTGGCGCAGCAGCCGTGCCGCCGCCTCCGCCGCGGCAAGCCCCCGGTCCGGGTCCGTCCGCAGCCTCGCCGCCGCCTCGTCGACTGTAAGGGTGTGCCAGTCCGTGCGTGAGCGCCCCCACTCCGCGTCCCGGCAAAAGCCGTATGCGGCCGGAGGCCGGACGAGAAACAGGCGCGGATCCGGAGGCCGGGCTTGCGCCCGGCCTTCTTCGCCCGCTGGCAGCATCGGGCTGGACGCTGCCCCTTCCGGCCGCGCCCCCTGGGCCGTGGCCGCCGCCGCCAGCGCCGCCGCCGCGCCGGTGCGCACCTGCCGCGACCGGCGGTCCCACCGCCACGGCCGGGTGTCCGCCGGACGACCCTTGACCCTTGACGGCCTGACCTGTTACTTCTTAATGCCGACCTCACATCGGCTGACTAGAATTGGAGAGGTGCCCCGCGCGGCGGCGGGGCCAAGTGGCGCGGACAGGGTTCGGCAGCGCGGGGCCCGGCTTGGATGGTAGGATCGACGCGGCGTCCGAGCCAGGGCTGGGCACGGCGCGGGCTGCCGCCAGGGGGCCGAACGGGCCGGACGACCGGTCCGCCCGCGCGGACGCCGTCCCGATCGACGACGTGGCCCGGTGGGCTGCCGGACGGAGAGGTGCGACTCGACGTGCGCGTGATGATTTGCGGCGGAGACGGATTCTGCGGCTGGCCCACCGCCCTGTACCTCTCGCGGCAGGGCCACGACGTGGCCATCGTCGACAGCCTGGTGCGGCGGCAGTGGGACGGCGAGCTCGGGACGCAATCGCTCCTGCCCATCGCCTCGCCCGAGGCGCGCCTGGCCGCCTGGCGCACCCGCACAGGGCACGACATACGCCTCCACATCGGCGACATGACGGACGCGGACTTCCTCTACGGCGTCCTCCGCACGGAGCGGCCGCAGGGGATCGTGCACTTCGCCGAGCAGCGCTCGGCGCCGTACTCGATGCTCGACCGCGCGCACGCGGTCTTCACGCAGGTCAACAACGTGGTGGGCACCCTCAACCTCCTCTACGGCATCAAGGAGGTGGTCCCGGACTGCCATCTTGTGAAGCTCGGCACCATGGGGGAGTACGGGACGCCGGACATCGACATCGAGGAAGGGTACATCGAGATCCACCACAAGGGCCGGAGCGACGTCCTGCCCTTCCCGAAGCAGCCCGGCTCGATGTACCACCTCTCCAAGGTCCACGACAGCCATAACCTCGACTTCGCCTGCCGCGTCTGGGGCCTGGCGGCCACCGACCTCCACCAGGGCGTCGTCTACGGGGTGCAGACGGAGGAGACGGCCCTCGAGCCGGCCCTCTGGAACCGGTTCGACACCGACGCGGTCTTCGGCACGGTGCTCAACCGCTTCGTGGCCGAGACGGCCGCCGGGCAGCCGCTGACCGTGTACGGCGAGGGCGGCCAGACGCGCGGCTTCATCCAGATCGCCGACACCGTCCGCTGCGTCGAGCTCGCGCTGCTGCATCCGGCCCGGCCCGGCCGCCTGCGGGTCTTCAACCAGTTCACCGAGCAGTTCTCGGTCATGGATCTGGCGCGGCGGGTCGCGGCCGTCGCCGGCGAGATGGGCGTCGGCACGGGCCTGGCCAGCCTGCCGAACCCCCGCGTGGAGCAGGAGCGGCACCACTACCGGGCGGCGCACACCGAACTGGTGGCGCTCGGGCTGCGGCCCCACCTGCTCGACGACGCGCTGATCCGGGACCTTTTGTGCCTGGCCAGGCGGTTTTCGGACCGGATCGTCACGGACAAGCTGCTTCCGGAGGTTCACTGGCGGTAGAGGGCCCGGCCGGTGCGGGCGCGGCGGCGGAGAGGGGGTGCGGGCGTGCGCGTGGCCATCGTGACCGAGACTTACCTGCCGTTCACCGACGGGGTCGCGACCCGGCTGCTCGCCACCCTGGCCGAGCTCGCCCGCCTGCGGCAGGACGTGCTGGTGCTCGCGCCCGACGGAGGCCCGGCCAGCTACGCGGGCTTTCCCGTCGTCGGCTTCCCCGGGCGGCCCTTCTTCGTCTACCCCGACAAGCGGGTCATCTGGCCGCGCCCGCGCATGCTCGGCCTGCTGCGCCGCTTCCACCCCGACGTGATCCACACGGTCAATCCGG
>JAJYVM010000325.1 GCA_021792015.1 Bacillota bacterium
CGGGGAGCCGGTCCTCGCCGATGCGGCCGCCCCGGCCGGCACCACGGTCGAGCTGGCGGACCTGTTCTTCAACACCCCCGCGCGGCGGGCCACCCTGCGCTCGCCCCAGGCCGAGGCCGCGGCCGTTGGCGAGGTCGTGCGCGCTGCCGCCTTCGCCCACCCCGAGGTCGCGTTCACCCTCGAGCTGAGCGGCCGGCAGGCCCTGCGCACGGCGGGGACCGGCCGCGCCGAGGACGTGGCCCTCGCCGTCTGGGGCGCCGCCACCGCCCGTGGCCTGCTGCCGCTTTTGGGTCGCGAGGGAGGCCTGGAGCTCACCGGCGTGGCGGGCAAGCCGGAGGCCGCGCGCGGCGGCCGCGGCGATCAGTACCTGGCGGTCAACGGCCGTCCCGTCCGTTCCGAGCTCCTGCGCGGGGCCGTGGAGGCCGCCTACCGTGGGTGGCTTCAGGTGCACCGCTTCCCGCTCTTCGTCCTGCAGCTGACCTGCGACCCGGCGGACGTCGACGTCAACATCCACCCCCGCAAGGCGGAGGTGCGCTTCGCCGACCCGGAGGCCGTGCGCCGGCTGGCCTTCCGCGCCGCCAGGGCCGCGCTTGCGGGCGGGGTCGGCGTGCCCGACATGGCGCCCGCGGCGGCCATGTACCTGCGCGAGGCGCCCGCGCCCTGGTCCGCCCCCGGCCCTGCCCCCGCCGGCGTCCGGGACTGGGCGCCGCTGTTCCAGCCGCTGCCCGAGGCGGTGCTGCCGCGCCTGCAGCCGCTTGGCCAGCTGGCGGCCTCCTACATCCTGGCCGAGGGGCCGGACGGGCTGTACGTGGTCGACCAGCACGCCGCCCACGAGCGCGTCTACTTCGAGCGGTTCGAGCGCGCGGTCGCGCGCCAGATGCTCCTGCAGCCGGCGACCGTGGAGCTGGCCGACCCGCCCCTGGCGGAGCTCGGCGCCGCCGGCTTTGCCCTGGAGGCCTTCGGTCCCGGCACGTGGCTGCTGCGCGAGGTGCCCGGCGACCTCAGCGGCCGCGAGCCGCTGGCCCTGCTGCGCGACTTCGTCGCGCGCCTGGGCGAGGAGCCCGCCGCCGAGCCGCCGCAGCGCCGAGCCGCCCGCGCCCTGGCTGCCTGCAAGGCAGCCGTGAAGGCCGGCGATCCCCTGACGGCCGTGGAGATGGCCGCCCTGCTGGAGGACCTCGCCGCCTGCACGCAGGCGTACACCTGCCCGCACGGGCGGCCGACGGTCCTCCGCCTCAGCTACCCCGAGCTGGAGCGCCGCTTCGGCCGGGCCTGAGCCGCAATCGGCAAGAAGAAGTCCTTTCGGCGAGCCTCAGACCACGATGCCCGGGGGGTGCTGGCGTGCGCGCCGTGGTCCAGGGGCTCGGCTGCGGCGAATCCGTGCCCTGGCACGGAAGGGGCGCTGGCTCTGCGACTGGCGGGCGGGCGACGTCATCCGCGTGTCCGCCGCCGGCGACCTGCCCGGCCAGGAGGCCAAGGTCGGCAAGGACGGCAGGGCCCACCCGTCGAAGCCGCGCTAACCTTCGGCCGGCAGGGCCGCCCGCGCCGCGGCCGCCACCTTGGGCCGCCGGTCCGCGGCCAGTCGCCCCAGGGCGGGTGCGGCCGCCTCGGCACGGATTCCACCCAGCGCCACGGTGAGGGCCTCCGCCAGCCACTCGGGCGCGGAGGCGATCCGGGCCACGATCGGCGCGACCGCCGCCTCGGGCTCGAGCGCGCCGAGCGCGGAGGCGGCAGCCACGCAGGCCGTGCCGTCACGGCTCTGCAGCAGCGGCCGGATCCACGCGGCCGCCCGCGGGTGCTGCAGCGCCAGCAGCCCGTCGATGCATGCGGCGAGGACCTCGCCGTCCTCGGCCGGCTCGCGCAGGCGCACGGCCAGCAGCGCGGCGCCCGCCGGGTCGCCCAGGCGGCCGATGGCCAGGGCCGCCGCGAGGCGCACGCTCCGCAGGGGGTCGCGGCCGGCCGCATCCGGCAGCCCCTCGAACAGCAGGAGCCCCAGTTCCGGCAGGCAGTCGCAGCCAAGCTGGGCCATGGCCTGCGCCGCCGCCGCCCGCAGGCCCACGGCCACGTCCTCCATGGCGCCCCCGACGTTCTCCATTTGGATCGTGGCCGCCGCCTCGCGCAGCGGCCCCTCGACGACCTCCGCCGGCGGCCAGAGCGCGGCCAGCGCCGCGACCGCCTCCGCGCGCACCCGGCAGCCGGGGTCGGCGGTCAGGCCCCGCCGGCTCAGGGCCGCGAGGAGGGCCTGCAGGACGTTACGATGCAGTCCGGCTGGCCAGCTGGCGCCCGCGGCCTTCCGGACGGCGCGGGCAGCCGCCTCGGCCACCAGCGCCCGGCGGCCACCGAGCCGCTGGATGAGCGCCCGCAGCGCCTCCGGGTCGCCGCCCGCGGCCTCCCGGCCAAGCTCGGTCACCTGCGCGAGGTCTGCCTGAATGGATGGCATGGGATGCCCTTCGCGACCGGCATGCGGGCCGCCTGCGCCGGGACCGGCCGCCCGGTCCTAGCCGGCCGTCCTGGATGCCACCTGGCGGCGCACGGCGGCGGGGTAGTCTTTCAACACGCCGTGGATCGCCAGCTTGCCGCCGATGGTCGCCTCCGTGGGCGGAGCGAGCCGCTGCGCCTCATCGGTGAGGATCCGGATGCGGGGGCACGTCGGCCCGAGGTCGGTCTGCCCGGTGACGACCGCAATGCGCCGGTCATTCAGCGTCACGATCGTCCCCGCCGGATACACGGCGATGCGCTGGGCGAACTGGCGCACCAGGTAGGCGTCCAGCTTGCTGCCGGCCTGCTCGAGGGCCACCGCCATCGCCTCGTGCGGCGGCATGGCGGCCTTGTAGGGACGGTCGCCGGTCATGGCGTCGTAGACGTCGGCGACGGCCGCGATCCGCGCGAAGGGGAGGATCTGCTTGTCCTTCAGGCCGCGCGGGTAGCCCGAGCCGTCCAGACGCTCATGGTGCTGATAGGCCATGTGGGCGCTGAGGAGGTCGATGCCCTCGTGCGTCCGGAGCATCTCGTAGCCGTCGGCGGTGTGCTGCTGCATCGCGGCGAACTCCTCGGGCGTCAGCGGCCCGCTGCGCCGGACCAGATCGGCGTAGTTGACCTTGCCGATGTCGTGCAGGAGCGCGCCAAGTGCCAGGTTGCGCATCGTCGCGTGGTCGTAGGCCAGGGCGGTGCCGAGCATGGCGCTGTATAGGCAGACATTGACCGAGTGCACGAAGGTGTATTCGTCGACGCTGCGCAGGGTGGCCACGGAGAAGGCTGTGTCGCTGCGCCCTTGCAGCTCGGTCAGGATCTGGTCCACGACCTTGCGCAGGGCGGCGACCTCCAGCCTCCCGGCGCCGGCGGCCGCCTCCAGCGTCGCGCGCACCAGCTGCGTCGCCCGCGCGCGCGTCTCCTCGCGAAGGGCGTCATCGACGGCGATGTCCGGCGCGAGCTCGTTGACGGCGTAAACGGTGCGGTAGCCGCGCTCGCGCAGGGCTGTGACGAACGTGGGCGTGAGCCGCGTCCCCGCGCGGAGCAGCACGTGGCCGCGCCCGTCCCGGATGCTCCGGCCCAGGTGGCGGCCCACCGCCTGCTCGTCCAGGATCACCACGTGCACTTCGCGGGCCTCCACTTCCCGTCAACATCAGTGCCGGGCCGCATGGCGCTGTGCCAGCCGTGCGGCGGAAAACCCCACCGCGGGTATCCATGGCCGGACCGCGGCGACGCCCCCGCCGAGCGCCCAACGCAGACGCACGCTGCGGCGGGCTCCAGGAACTTGTATCGGCGGCGGCGCGTGATTGCGTGATTGTGTGATTGTCGGCGTCGCCCGGGCACGCTTGCGGGAGCCCCTCATCTCACCGCATCGTGGAGGGGAAGCGGAGGGGTGGCGCCTGCCGGCCCGCCTGATCGTCATCGCCGGGCCCACGGCCGTCGGCAAGAGCGACCTCGCCACGCGCCTCGCCGAGGCCATGGCGGGGGAGATCGTCTCGGCGGACTCGGCCCAGGTCTACCGGGGCCTGGACATCGGCACGGCCAAGCCCACGGCGGCCGAGCGGGCCCGCGTGCCGCACCACCTCATCGACGTCCGCGACCCGCGCGAACCCTTCACGGTCGCCGAGTACCAGGGCCTGGCCCGCGCCGCCATCGCCGATATCCAGGGGCGGGGACGCCTCCCCCTGCTGGTGGGCGGGACCGGGCTGTACATCCGCGCGGTGCTGCGCCCCTTCGACTTCGCTGGCGCGCCGCCGGATCCGGCCTTGCGGGCGCAGCTGGCGACCGAGCAGCCGCTTGTGTTGTACGCGCGCCTGCGCGCGCTCGATCCCGCCGCAGCCGAGCGCATCGACCCACGCAACGTGCGCCGGACCATCCGCGCCCTGGAGGTGTGCCTCACCACGGGCCGGCCGTTCTCCGCCGGCTGGCGGCAGGCGCCCGACCTGCCGCCCGACGTGGCCTTCTACGCCCTGGACCGTCCCCGCGCCGATCTCTACCAGCGGATCGCCGACCGCGTGCACGACCAGCTGCGCGACGGCCTGCTCGACGAGGTCGCCGGCCTGCTGGCGGCGGGCGTCCCGCGGGCGGCACAGTCCATGCAGGCCCTCGGCTACAAGGAGGCGGCCGCTCACCTGGCGGGGGAGATGAGCCTTGCGGAGATGACCGATCTGCTGATCCGGCGCACGCGCCAATACGCGAAGCGCCAGCTGACGTGGCTGCGGCGCGAGCCCGTGCGGCGGTGGCTGCATCCGGACGAGGCCTTTGACGAGGTCCGTCGGGCAGGGGCGCCTCCCCCGTCGTCGCCGTGATGCCGGGGACAAGGGGCTGGGTCACCGTGTCGCCGCGGTGACGGCGGACGCAAAGCAGC
>JAJYVM010000326.1 GCA_021792015.1 Bacillota bacterium
TCCGCCATGTGTGCTGAAGGTGTGGCGGGTCCATCAGGATCCGGACGAGGCTCACGCGCTGGCTGCGCGACGAATTCGGCGGTACGCCGCTGAATCTTCCGCCGCCTGCCTCAGCCCCCGCCCCGCCCTACTCGACGGTCACGCTCTTGGCGAGGTTGCGCGGCTTGTCGACGTCGTTGCCGCGGGCAACCGCCGTCTGATAGGCGAGCAGCTGCAGCGGGATCACGGTGATGGCCGGGGCCAGCGGCGCCGGCACCGGCGGCAGCGTCAGGATCTCATCGCAGACCTCGGCGACGGACTCGGCCAGCTCCGGCGTGGCCAGCCCCAGCACCCGCCCGCCCCGGGCGCGCACCTCGGCGGCGTTGCTGGCCGTCTTCTCCGCCAGCTCGGGCTGCGTGAACAGGGCGATGACCGGGACGCCCTCCGTGACGAGGGCCAGGGTGCCGTGCTTCAGCTCGCCGGCGGCGTAGGCCTCGGCGTGCACGTACGAGATCTCCTTGAGCTTCAGGGCGCCCTCCTGGGCAACGGCCCAGTCCAACCCGCGCCCGATGAAGAAGCAGTGCTCGGCGGCCGCGATCTGCGCGGCCCAACCCCCGAGCGCCCCCGCCAGGGCGAGGGCCTCCTCGGCCCAGCGCGGCAGGTTCAGGGCCTGCGCCAGCACATCCCCCACGGCCGCCAGGGCCACATCGGCGACGGGGCTGCCCGCCGCCGGGCTCGTGCGCGACGCCGGGTCGCCCGCCGGCCCGCCCGCCAGCCGCCGCTGCGCCAGCCATCCGGCCAGCACCGTCAGCACGGCCAGCTGCGTCGTGTACGCCTTCGTCGAGCAGACGGCGATCTCGGGTCCGGCCCATGTGTGGATGGTGGCGGCGGCTTCGCGCGGGATCGAGGCGCCGACGACGTTGCTGATCGCCAGCGGCAGGGCGCCCAGCCGCCGTGCCTCGCGCAGGGCGGCCAGGGTGTCGGCCGTCTCCCCCGACTGGCTGACGGCCACGGCCCAGTCGCCGGGGCGCACCAGCGGCGCCCGGTAACGGAACTCGGAGGCGATGTCGGCCTCGCAGGGGATGCCGGCCCAGTGCTCGATCAGCTGGCGCCCCACCAGGCAGGCGTAATACGCGGTGCCGCAGGCCACCAGCCAGACCTTGCCGGGCAGGGCGGTGGCCACCGCCGGCAGGCCGGCCAGCGCCGCATCCAGCGCCGCCGCCCCCTCCGGGCCGCCGTCCTCCAGCTCCGGGAGGTGCGCGGTCGCCTCACGCCCGCCGCCCGCGCCGATCCCGCCATCCTCCGCGTCGAGCTCGATCCGCCCGCGCAGCGTCTCGCGCAGCGCCTGCGGCTGCTCGTGGATCTCCTTGGCCATGAAGTGCTCGTAGCCGCCCCGCTCGGCCAGGGCCGCGTCCCACTGCACGTGCAGGGGCCGCCGCTGCCGCCGGTGCCCGTCGAAGTCGGTGACGACGGTGCCCCCGGCCCTGACCTCCGCCACGTCGCCGTCCTCCAGCACCACGACCTCGCGCGTATACGGCAGCACGGCCGCGATGTCGCTGGCGAGGTAGCCCTCGCCCTCCCCCAGCCCCACGACCAGCGGCGTCTGGTTGCGCACGCCGACCAGCACGTCGGCCAGCCCGCGCGCCATGATGGCGAGCGCGAAGCTGCCGTGCAGGCGGCGGGCGACGGCCCGCGCCGCCTCGGCCAGGTCGCCGGCGTAGGCCTCCTCCAGCAGGTGGACGATGACCTCGGTGTCCGTGTCGGATGCGAACCGGTGGCCGCGGCCCCGCAGCTCCTCGCGCAGCGCCGCGTGGTTCTCGATGATCCCGTTATGCACCACGGCGAAGCCGGCCGCCTCGTCGGTGTGGGGGTGCGCGTTGAGGTCGGTCGGGCGGCCGTGCGTGGCCCACCGCGTGTGCCCGATGCCGATGGTCGTGGTCGCGGCGACGGCGGCAGCGCCGTCGCCACCAACCGCCTCGACCAGGGCCGCCACGCGCCCGGCGCGCTTGGTCACGTGCAGGCCGTCCGCGCCGCTGAGGGCGACGCCGGCCGAGTCGTAGCCGCGGTATTCGAGCCGCTGCAGGCCGTTCAGGAGGATGGGCAGGGCCGCATGCGGGCCCACATAGCCCACGATGCCGCACATGGCGATGATCCACTCCCCGATTCCGATTTGGTGCCAGCCCTCTGCGGGCCGGCTTTCGGAACGGGGTTCGGTGCCCACGCCGCGATCGGGGCAGGCTGCGCCCCGAGCCACCCGCTGCCCCCTTTGTCCCCGGGATCGCTCCCGGGATTTGCTGGACAGCTCACGACCGTGGCCGGCCGAGGGTCACCCGCCGAAGGTTCCGAGATCCCCTGCCTCGTCGACTCGCCGCGGGTGCGGCGAGCCCTGGCGCTCTGCTATGCGGTTGGCGTTGGCACGAACCCGTTGAGGCTACCCGGCCGCCACACCCCCCGCCACGGAGCTGACCACGGCGCAGAGCTCCTCCGCCAGCGTGGCGGTGCGCTCCGCGTCCTCGCCCTCGACCATCACCCGGACCAGCGGCTCCGTGCCCGAGCTGCGGACCAGGACCCGGCCGCGGCCGGCCAGGGATGCCTCCGCGGCGGCCACGGCGCGCGCCACGGCCTCCGACTCGGCGGCGCCGCGGGCGTCCGCCACGCGCACGTTGCGCAGCACCTGAGGCAGGCGCGGGACCTGGTTCGCCAGCTCGGCGAGAGAAATCCCACCATCTGCCATGATGCGCGCGAGTTGGACGGCCGTCAAGACACCGTCCCCCGTGGTGTGATGGCGGCGGAAGATCACGTGGCCCGACTGCTCGCCGCCGAGGACGAAGCCGCCGCGCTGCATCGCCTCGAGCACGTAGCGGTCGCCCACGCGCGTGCGCAGCAGCTTGGCGCCGGCGGCGCGCAGGGCCAGTTCGAGGCCGAGGTTGCTCATGACGGTGGCCACGACCGTCCGGCCGGGCAGGTCGTCCGCGCGCAGCAGGTGCAGGCCGGCGATGCCGAGGATGGCGTCCCCGTCGACGATGCGCCCGCGCTCATCGACGGCGATGAGGCGGTCCGCGTCCCCGTCGAACGCCAAGCCGAGGGCGGCGCCCGTTCGCAGGACCTCGGCCTGCAGGCCCTCCGGATGGAGCGACCCGCACCGGTCGTTGATGTTCATGCCATCCGGGCTCGCGTGCATCACATCGACGCGCATGCCCGTCCGGCGCAGGATCTCCGGAGCGATCAGCGACGCGCCGCCGTTCGCGCAGTCCACGACGGCGTGGATGCCGGCGAGGTCGCCGGCGAGGCCGGCCACGTAGTCGATGTAGCGCTCCATCTCGGCGGCGGCGGGGCGGACCCGGCCGACGCCGTCGCCGGTGGGGCTGCTCAGGTGGGCGGCGCCCGCCACGTGCCGCTCGATCTCAAGCTCCACGGCGTCCGGCAGCTTGTCGCCCGAGTGGGCGAAGAACTTGATGCCGTTGTACTCGAAGGGGTTGTGCGAGGCGGAGATGATGGCGCCGGCCTCAACGTCCAGCGCACGCACGAGGTAGGCGACGGCGGGCGTCGTGCTCACGCCCAGCTGGTAGACGTCGGCCCCGACGGAGAGCGCCCCCGCCGTCAGCGCGGCCTCCAGGAGGTCGCCCGAGCGGCGCGTGTCGCGGCCGACCAGCACCCGCGGCCGCCGGCCGGCGCGGGCCGCCAGCACGTGGGCCCCGGCGCGGCCGAGGGCAAACGCGAGCGGCGCGTCAAGCTCGCCGTTGGCGACCCCTCGCACGCCGTCGGTTCCGAAGAGTCCTGCCAAGCGCTCCTTGCCCTCCTGCTCCGTGCATCGTTCGGCTCGCTCGGCAGGATTAGCATATGTCGACGCCGGGCGAGCCGGCAATCGGCACGGCTGTGGAAGCGCCGCCGCCTGCTGCGCGGGCTGGCAGCGGCGACCGTCCGCCAGGCTCAGGCGCGCGCGCCGGCTCCAGCCCGAGGCCGAGCGGGCGGGCGGCCGCGGCAACACCGGCACGGGCCGCCGGGCCTACCTATCCGCCCGTCGTCGACCCGCCGCTGCTCGACCTGCCGGTCGTGGCCGTGCCCGTCGCGGACCCGCCCTGGCCGTTCGTGATATGCACGACCACCGCGACCTGGCTCGGGCTGACGCTGGTGACCCCGTTCGGCAGCACCAGCGTGGCCTTCATCGACACGTCCGCCTTGGCGCCGGCCACACTGACGGGCGCCGTCGCCACCTGGCTCAGCGCGGCCAGGGTCGTGCTGGGGCCGCTGACGGTGACGCTGGAGGGTGTCGCCGTGGTCCCCGCGACCGTGTAGCCGGCGGCCGGCTTGCCGCGCACCGTCACGCTGACCGGCAGCGAGCGCGTGGCGACTGCCTGCCGCACCGGCACCGCCACCTGGACCACCGACGGCACCAGCGTGATGCCGGTGACCGGCTTGCCGCTGCCATCCAGGGCGTGCGGCGTCACCGTGGCCACCTGGTCGCCGGTCGCGCCGCCCACGTTCGCCGAGGCGACCACGGACACCACGCGGTCGACCTCGCTCTGCGGGCCGTGCACCAGCACCGTCGCCGGCGAGCTGATGCCGGCCCCGGCCCGGTAGCCGTCCGCCGGGGTGCCGGCCACCTGCACGGTGACGGGCTTGCTGCGGTCGATGATCGGCTCGAGCACCACGGTCGCATACTGCGGCGTGGTCCCGACGTTCTGCACGCCCGGCGGCACGAGCCCGTACACGGGGAACTGGATCCGGCCGGCCGTGGCGCCCTTCAGGTCCACGATGGCGCCGACGGACTGGTTGGTGAGGCTCAGGATCTGCTGGCTGGCCCCACGCACCGTGATGTTCACCGAGTTC
>JAJYVM010000327.1 GCA_021792015.1 Bacillota bacterium
CGCCCGGCCCGCGGCCCCCGCGCTGCCCCAGGGGGACATGACCCTCCCCATCGAGGGCATGACCTGCGCCTCCTGCGTCCTGCACGTCGAGCGCGCTTTGGCCAAGGTCCCCGGCGTCCAGTCCGTCGCCGTCAACCTCGCCACCGAGTCGGCCCGCGTCCACATCGACCCCGCCGTCGCCAGCATGGATGCCATGCGCACGGCGGTCGCCAACGCCGGGTACAAGGTCGGCGCAATGCCCGACGCCGCCGCACCCACCGCGCTCGCCGAGGCCGGCGCCGAGGCCGCTGAGCCCCGCACTGACATCGATCTCCGCACGAAGTCCCTGGCCAGCCTGGCGGTCGGCGCGGCCATGATGGCCGTCATGTACCTGCCGCTGCACATCGCGCCCGCGATCCTGGACCCCTTCCTGCTGATCGCGGCGAGCATCATCCAGTTCTGGGCGGGCAGCGTCTTCTACACAGCCGCCTGGGCCGCCGGCCGCCACGGCACCACCAACATGAACACGCTCGTGGCCCTCGGCAGCAGCGCCGCGTACGGCTACAGCGCCTTCATCACCCTCTGGCCGGGCCTGGCCGCGCAGTGGGGCTTCCCGCGCAGCGTGTACTTCGAGTCGTCCGTCCTCCTGATCGGCCTGATCCTGCTGGGCCGCTGGCTGGAGGCCGGCGCCCGCCGCCGCGCCGCCGGCGCCATCCGCGCCCTGATGGGCCTGCAGCCGAAGACCGCCCGCGTGCTCAGCCCCGACGGCACCGAGCGCGACGTCCCCGTGGCCGACCTCGCCGTGGGGGATCTGATCCGCGTCCGCCCCGGCGAGAAGGTGCCGGTCGACGGCGAGATCGTCGAGGGCGCCTCCACCCTGGATGAGAGCATGCTGACGGGCGAGAGCGTCCCCGTCGACCGCGGGCCCGGCGACCCCGTCATCGGCGCCACGCTCAACGGCTCCGGCTCGTTCGTCATGAGCGCCCGCAAGGTGGGCCGCGACACGGCCCTGGCCCAGATCGTGCGCCTGGTCGAGGAGGCCCAGGGCAGCAAGGCCCCCGTGCAGCGCCTGGCCGACACCATCTCCGCGTACTTCGTCCCCGCCGTGATGGGTCTGGCCGCCCTGACCTTCATCGGCTGGCTGCTGCTTGGCCCGGCCCCGCACCTGACGCTGTCCCTGAGCGCCGCCATCGACGTGCTGATCATCGCCTGCCCCTGCGCCCTGGGCCTGGCCACGCCGGTGGCGATCATGGTGGGCACGGGCAAGGCCGCGGAGCTCGGCATCCTGATCCGCGGCGGCGACGCCCTGGAGCAGGCCCGCCGCATCGACACGGTGGTGCTGGACAAGACGGGGACGCTGACGCGCGGCCATCCGGAGGTGACTTCGGTCGAGGCCGCCGACGGCGGCCTCGTTCCCGACCGCCTCCTCACCTACGCGGCGGCGGCCGAGCTGGGCTCGGAGCACCCCCTCGGCGAGGCCGTGGTGGCCCTGGCCCGCACGAAGGGACTGCCGCTGCCCAAGGCCGAGGGCTTCGCGGCGCTCGCCGGGCGCGGCGTCCGCGCGCGGGTGGAGGGCCACGACGTGCTGGTCGGCAGCCGCGCGATGATCGAGGAGGCCGCCGGCCCCCTGAACGGCCTCCACGTGGACGGCGGCGCCACCCCGCTCTTTGTGGCCGTGGACGGCCGGCCCGCCGGCGTGATCGCCGTGGCCGACGCCCTCAAGCCCGAGTCGCGCGAGGCCGTCGCCGAGCTCCAGGCCCTGGGGCTGGACGTCTGGATGCTGACCGGCGACCACGCGGGCGCCGCGGAGTCGGTGGCCGCCGCGGCCGGCATCGAGCGCAGCCGCGTGCTGGCGCAGGTGCTGCCAGGCGACAAGGCGGCGCAGGTGCGCCGCCTAAAGGAAGCGGGCCATGTCGTGGCCATGGTCGGCGACGGGGTCAACGACGCGCCGGCACTCGCCCAGGCCGACCTCGGCATCGCCATCGGCACGGGGGCCGACGTGGCCATGGCCGCCTCGGACGTCACCCTGGTCGGCGGCGACCTGCGCGGCATCGTGTCGGCCATCGCCCTCTCGCGGCGCACCGTGCGCACCATCCGCCAGGGCCTGGGCTGGGCCTTCGGGTACAACGTGGTGCTCATCCCGGTGGCCATGGGCGCCCTCTATGGCGTGTTCCACGTGCTGCTGAGCCCGGTGCTGGCGGCGGCCGCCATGGCGATGTCCAGCGTCAGCGTCGTGACCAACGCCCTGCGGCTGCGGGGCTTCCGGCGCCCGGCCGGGGCCGAGGCCATCCTCCACCCGCCTCTTGGTGCGCGCATCGGCGAGTGGGCCTACCTCGTCGCCATCGCGCTGGTGGCCGCGGGGATCGGCGCCGTGGCCCTGGCCTGGGCGGCTGGCGGGGGCGTCTAGCCTGGCGCGCCGCGGACGCCGTGCTGCCGCGGGTGGGGAGCGCGACGCGTATCGCCTCCACCTTGCGGAGCGCCAAGGCGGCGTTTCCGTTCTGGGCTCCGACGATCGGCGCTTTCACCGGCGGCTCGGGCTACTTGGGGCAGCAGCGACGACGCCGGCGTCGCTGCTGGTGCTTATGGTCGAGCGCGGGGCGGCGAGCCGGGGTGAGGGACTGGAGTGGCTCGACCGGATGCGTCCTCTGATCAACCCGGAGCAGTATTTCGTCGATCGCCGTGCGCTCGAGGAAGGAGGTCAGCCGCTTGGAGATGGTGCCGGTCCACCTGCCTGAGACGATGGTGGAAGACCTGGACCGCGTGGCGAAACGTGGAGGACTCGACCGCTCGACCGCACTGCGGAGGCTGCCGAGGGCCGGCCTGGAACGCCACGTGGACGAGCCGTGCGGGCGAGGGGAGCTGTCGCGGCGCGAGGCGGCCGCATGGATGGGCGTCGACGTCCGCGAGGCCATGGGCCGCCTGGGGCTGATCTCGGCGTCACAGGCAACATCACGCTGGAGGAGGCTCAGGCGGCCCTCGACCTGAATGGCGGGCTGCCGGACGACCGGCCGACGCGTTGACCCAGATGCCCTGGGACCGGGTCACAGGGAGGCCCATATTCGCTGCGCGCGAGAGCGGCCGTGCGAACGCATGGTGATGTTGCACCCGTCTCGGGTGCCGGTGGTGCGCGGCGAGGGCGCTCAGTGGCCCGGTGGTGGGCACGGATGTGGATGGGCGGCACCACGAGCCGGGGGGTCGAACAACAGCCGTCGCGCGACGACGCCGTGGCCGGCCAGCGCCCACCCGATCCGCGACGCGTCCTCCAACCGCGGCTTCTCGATGGGGCGGCCGCTCGAGCCGCCGGCGGCGGGCGTACCGGAGGGCGCTGCGTGGAGATCCGACGTGAAGCTGTCGCGTGGGGGCTCGGGTTGCGGCTGGTGGGGTGGCGCGGCGGTCGTCCGGGCAGAGGCGCGTTCCGGGGGATCCCGCTCTTTATCTTCGCGGCAGTCGTGTGGTATCAGTTGGAGGGTGCTGTCCTGGACGGATTCGGCAGAGGACCGTCCAGCGTGTGGGGGGCGTTCATACCAAGCCGCACCGCTGGAACCAGGCGCGGGCCTCGTGAATCCATGACCGATGCGGCCTCTCAGGCCGGGAAGGGAGCAGATGATGCGTCGAGGTACTGCTTGGAGAGTATTTCTCGCCGGAGCTGTCGCGGCGGCCTGTATGGTCGCTCCCGCGGTGGCGAGTGCCAATGGAGCCGTTGCCCGCTACCAGACCGAGACCCTCGCCATCCACGCCAATTTCTACGGCGTTGGAACGCCGCACAATTTCACCGTCACGCTGAACCCGTGTGACGGGACCTTCACGGGTACGGGAAGTGTCAATTGGGAGGGCGACCACGAGACCGAAAGCATCACCGGCTCCTACGCCGGCGGCACGATCAGCTGGACAGCCACCTACCTCCCCGGCAGCGAGCGGCCCGGGTGGGTCTGGCAGCTTGATCCCACCACCGTCGCGAGCGACGGCTCGTTCAGCGGAACCGGCGCCATCACGTATCCGTTCATCCTCAGCAACCAGCGAGTCACGGGCACGGTTACGGTGACGTCCACCTCTTCGTACGCCAACCACGGCGCCTACGTGGCGGCGAATCCTGGCGCCGATGCGGCTCACTCCTGCATCGGCATGCCGGTGCAAAGCCAAAAGTAGGCGGGCCCGCCACGGCGGATCACGCAGCGAAACGGGCCCCCACGTGGGGCCCGTTTCATTCGGCAGGCCAGCCTATACGTTGGGCGCGGACGCGGCCGGCCACCGCCAGCGCACCGCGAGGGTGAAGCCGGTGCTGCAGCGCGCTGCCGTAACCCTGCCCCACCCGGGGCGAGCCTGCCGGCCATGCGCCACGGCGGCGCGCAGGCGGCCTCGGCGCTTCTTCCATCCGGGCGCGCCTCGGCCCAGCTTCGCTCGAACCGCTTCGCGCTCTCCGCTCGCGTCGTCCGGACCCGTCACGAACGCGCCTCGGCCCCTACCCCTTCAGCCAGTGGTCGAACCAGCCCAGCGTCCGCGCCAGGCGGTCGTGCAGGTGCTGCGGCTTCTGCAGCCCGTGCGGCTCACCCGGGTAGCGCACCATCGCCGACGGCACGCCCCGCCGCTGCAGCGCCGTGAACAGCTGTTCGGACTGGTCCAGGGGACAGCGCATGTCGGATTCGCCGTGCAGGATCAGCGTCGGGGTGCGAATCCGCGCGGCGTGGCGGATGGCCGAGCGGGCCATGTACGCCTCCTCGTTCTCGAAGGCGGGGCCGCCGACCAGGTGCTCCAGCGAGCGCACGCCAATGTCGCTGACGCCATACAGGGTGACGAGGTTGCTGA
>JAJYVM010000328.1 GCA_021792015.1 Bacillota bacterium
CTTGGTGCCCGAAGGCGGCGCGCCTCATGGCGCCATCCGACCGGCGACGGCGGTGCCCCCGTGCCCCTGCCGGACGACCGCGCACCTCACCGCGCGACTTGCCCGCGCGGGGGCGGCGTCCACTTGCACGGCGACCGCGCCCGTCATCATGCGATCCACCCGGCGACGGTGGCGACCTTGGTGCCCGAGGGCGGCGCGCCTCATGGCGCCATCCGACCGGCGACGGCGGTGCCCCCGCGCCCCTGCCGGACGACCGCGCACCGCTTGGCGGCATCCGGTCCGCGACGGCCGTGGCCCGGCGGCCGTGCCCAACGCCCGGCGCACGTCATGACGGCGCGGCCCCGCGTAGCGAGAATGGCGGCGCCGTCCCTTGGCTGCGCCGCCTGACAGCCCTGCCCCATGTCCCCAGCGCACGCCGCCTTCAGCGGAGTCCGCGGCGCACGACCGGCCGGCCTCAGAGGGTGCCGCGCAGGCGCGGGTCCAGCACGTCGCGCAGCCAGTCCCCCAGCAGGTTGATACCCAGCACCGTGATCATGATGGCCAGGCCGGGGAAGGCGGCCAGCCACCAGGCGCTGGTCAGGTAGTTCTCGCCGCCCGCCAGCATCGCGCCCCAGGAGGCGACGGACGGCGGCAGGCCGAGCCCCAGGAACTCCAGGGCCGCCTCCGTGAGGATGGTGGAGGCGACGGCGAAGCTCCCAACCACGATCAGGGGGGCGACGACGTTGGGCAGGACATGGCGCATCATCACAGGCCAGCCGCGGGCGCCGGTGGCGCGGGCCGCCTCGATGAACTCCTTCTCGCGCAGGGAGAGAACCTCACCCCGCACCAGGCGGGCGTAGCCGGTCCAGTTGAGGACCCCAAGGACGAGGACCAGGTTCAGCAGGCCGGCGCCCAGGACGGCCAGGGCCGCGATGGCCAGCAGGATGCCCGGAAAGGCCAGGAAGATGTCGACGATGCGCATGATGACGTCGTCGACCCAACCGCCGTAGTAGCCCGCGGCCAGGCCGGCGGAGACGCCGATCAGCGCGCCCAGCACCACGGCCGAGATCCCGACCGTGAGGGAGATCCGCGAGCCGTACAGCAGGCGGGAGAGGATGTCGCGACCCAGAGAATCCGTGCCGAGCACATGGCCCGGCGTCCCCGGCGGCTTGAGGCGGTGGAGGATGTGGATTGCCGTCGGGTTGTGGGGGCTCAGCACCGGGGCGAAGATCGCGATGAGCACCACCACGATCATGATGCCGGCTCCGATCATGCCCAGGGGCGATCGAAGCAGCACCCGCCACATGCGGTGACTTTTTGCCGCGCCTGCCGCCCCCACCCCGTCGGGGGGCTGCCACTGGGCCTCGGGCTCTACCAAAGCCGTCGCTCCCCAATCTCCCCGGCCACTTCGCGGCGGCGCAGCGCGGCCCGGCTTGGTGTCACGCATCTCGCCGTCCCGTCACGCATAGTGGATCCTCGGGTCCAGGACCCCGTACATGAGGTCGACGACCAGGTTGATGGTGACGAAGATGATCGCGGCGACGGTCACGGCGCCGACGACCAGCGGAAAGTCCTTGCTCTCGACCGCGTTCAGCGTCAGCAGGCCGACGCCCGGCCAGTCGAAGACCTGCTCGATGACGACGACCCCGCCGAGCAGGAACCCCAGGTTGAGCCCCATGATGGTCATGACGGGGATGAAGGCGTTGCGCAGCGCGTGCTTATAGAGCACGACCCGCTGGCTGAGGCCCTTGGCGCGCGCGGTCTTGATGTAGTCCTGCGCCAGCACCTCCAGCACGGAGGAGCGCGTGAGCCGCGTGAAGAGCGCCAGCGGAAACATGCTGAGCGTGACGGCCGGCAGCACGAGGTGGCTCACCCCGCCGATGCCCTGGACGGGAAACCAGCCGAGTAGGACGGAGAACACCAGCAGCAGCATGAGGCCGAGCCAGAACTGCGGGATGGACTGGCCGAACAGCGCGCCCACGGTGCTGACGATGTCGAGTGCGGATCCCCGGCGCGAGGCGGCCAGAACCCCGGCGGGCAGCGCGATGACCAGCGCGATCAGCATGCCGGTCGCCGCCAGCTCGGCCGTGGCCGGCATGCGCTGCAGCACGAGCTGCAGCACCGGCTGCTGCTGCTGCAGCGAGACGCCGAAGTTGCCGTGGAGGACCCCGCCAAGGTAGTGGAGGTACTGGACCCACCACGGCTTGTTGAAGCCCATCAGCACCTCGAACTGGCGGACCTCGCTCTTCGTCCAGTTCGGGCTGACCATCAGCATGGTCGGGTTGCCGCCGACGAACATCATGCCGAAGGCCAGCACGGTGGCGCCCCACAGGACGATGATCGCTTGGATGAAGCGGCGCAGGAGGTAGTGGCCCACCGGCTCAGCCCCTTTGATGGTTCCGGACAGCGCCGGGCTTCCCCGGCGCTGTCCGGAAGCGAGACAGCGGATCAGATCACTTGGTCTTCCAGCTCACGTTCCAGAGCGGGATGGTCTCATCGGAGCGCGGCGTGTAGTTCAGATCCTTGTTCACGCCATAGAACTCCCACTGCTGCCAGAGGAAGATCCACGGCGGGTTGTTGTACACGGCCTGCTGGGCTGCGTACGCGAGCTGCTGGCGCTGGGCGGGATTGAAGGTCTGCGTCAGGGCGTCGTAGGCCTTGTTGAACGTCGGGTCGTTCCAATTCGTCATCTGCAGCGCGAAGTGGGGGGCCACCCACAGCAGGTTCTGCTGGGCCGTGTAGCTGCTGCCGAGCCCGATCAGGAACAGGCTGTTCATCGTCCCCTGCATCAGCATCGAGCCGGCGTACAGCGACCACGGGATGGGCTTCACCGTGACGTGCATGCCGATCTTGTTGAGGTCGCTGCCCACGACCTCCGCGATCTGCTCGTCGTCCGTGTAGCGCCCGACCGGCGTGTCCAGGGTGATGTTCTTGCTCATGGGGAAGTGCGCCTCGGCCAGCAGCTGCTTGGCCTTGGTCGGGTCGTAGGGATACGCCTTGATGGCCGGGTCCTTGTCGCGGGAGACCACGATCGAGGACATGCGGCTGCCGTAGCCGTCAAGCAACCCCGTCTTGATGGCATTCCAGTTGACGGCGTAGTTCAGCGCCTGGCGCACAAGCACGTTCTGCATCCAGGGCTTTCTGAAGTTGATACCGATGAACACGTCGCGCCCGCTCTTGAAGCCCTTCACCGTCGCGTTCGGGAAGGCGTCGATCTGCTTGATCAGCGAGGGCGTCAGCACGGTGGTGATGTCGGCCGAGCCCGTCTTCAGGGCGTCCATCTGGGCGGCGGCCGTCGACTGGGGCTTGAAGACGATGGTCTTCAGGGCGGGCTTGGGGCCCCAGTAGCCGGACCAGGTCGTCTCGGTGATGGCCACGTTCTTGACCCAGCTGACGAACTTGAACGGACCGGTGCCCACGGGGTGGGTGGCCAGGTAGCTCAGCGGGTGGCTGCTGTAGTACTTGGGCGGCAGCATGTAGAAATTGGCGATCAGGTACGGCAGCAGGGGCTCCGGCTGGGTCGTGATGATGTCGACCTCATACGGGTTGACGATCTTGACAGACTTGAAGTGGATCGTGACGTCCGTGCCGTTGGTTTCCTTGATCGTCTTGCTCGCGTCACGGTTGAACCGGTACTGCACGGCCGTCGCGTTGAAGGGCTCACCGTTCTGGAATTTCACGCCCTTGCGCAGCTGGAACTGCCACGTCGTCGGGTTGATGTTCTTCCAGCTGGTGGCCAGTTCCGGCACGACCTGCTCCTTGGAGTTGAACGTGGTCAGGCCCTGCATCATGTTGATCAGGATGTTGCTCTCGGGCGTCGAGTTGGTGAAGCCCGGGTCGAGCGTATTCGCGTCGACGCCCTGCTCCACCACCACTTCGTTCTTGGCCGCGTGCGGCGCACCGGAGACACTGGCCGCCGGGGTCGTGGACCCAGCCTGGCTTGCGCCGCCGGACGTCGAGGCCGTCGTGCTTGCGGCGCCCCCACAGGCTGTCGCCAGCGCCCCCACCAAGAGCAGCACGCTCAGGGTAGCGGGAATTCGCCGGCGCCGCGCACGCGCGGTCACCTCGCTCACCTCCACCAACTCCTTCTTTCCTTCGGCTCCGTAAAGGGTCGATTCAACATGCCGATCACGGTTCGCGACGCGAAACCAAGCTCCTGCTGGGCACGTCCGGATCGACCACACGGTAGCGGGAAAGGGCGCGGCAAGGCCTGTGCGGCGTGCGTCCTGGCGCGATGCGGTGAGTCGGCTGATCCGCGGGTGTTGGGCGGGAAGAGCTACGGCTCCTGCCAGATGGCGCCGGGCTGCAGCCGCGGATCGAGGTAGTCCGACGGTTCGGTCGAGTCCAGCCGCTCGATCAGGCGCCGGCCCGCGGCGTCCCGGCGCAGCCGGATCCGCCGCGGCCCTTCGGCCACGACCTCGGGCGGCGTCCCCTCGCCGGCGGGGTTCGGCTCCCACCACACGACCTCGGGCGGCATGACCGAATGCAGCACCATGCGAGGAAGTCTGTGCCCGGCGGCGCCGCCGCATGCGCGCGGGCGGGTTCGCCGCTCGGCACATACTAGCCGCATGCGGAATCGGCAGGACCATTCGCAGCCGCCCACCACGCCCGCTGCTGGCGGGCCTGATCCGGCCGGACGCGCAGGCGTCCGGCCGGCGCGAACGCTCGAGGCGGTCGGTGGCGCCTTTGAGCGCGTCGAGCATGACACCGAGTACGCCGAGTATGGCGAGGGCGCCGAGCCGCGGCAGGAGCAGCGGCCGGATCCCGGTAGCGGGGAGAGCCGGCCCGCCAAGTGCGG
>JAJYVM010000329.1 GCA_021792015.1 Bacillota bacterium
AGCCGATCGCATACCCCTCACGCCGCGGGTCGGCCGCGCCCTTCAGCAGCCCGCCCGGCTCGGCGCACACCACCAGCACCGCGCCCGCCTCCCACTCCCAGTCGGGCCAGGTCTCGATGCGGTGGCCCAGCGCCGCCAGCTCGTCGCGCACGGCCGCCGGCACCCGCCCCTCGACCCGCAGCACACCGGGCTCGTACGTGTGCGGGCAGAAGGAGTTCGGAAACGAGTACGTGGCAAAGCGCGGCGCCTCCACCGCATCCTGCGGGTTCATGCCGAACTCGGCCATGTTGAGGAAGACCTGGGCCATGGCCTGCGGCTGCACGTCCCCGCCCGGCGTGCCCATGCACGCCCACGGCCGTCCGCCCCGGTAGATGATGGCCGGCATCGGGGTGAGCCGCGGTCGCCGCCATGGCCCCGCCACGGCCGGGTGGCCGGGCTCCAGGCGGTTCTGGCGCGCGCGGGAGGACAGGGGCAGCCCCAGCCCCGGCACCACGGGCGAGTAGGCCGCCGGGTCAGACGGGGTGGCGGAGAAGCAGTTGCCGTCGCGGTCGATGACGCCCACGTAGCTGGTGTCCTCGGCCGGCGTGCGCACGGCCGCGGGCGGCGGCAGGGTGAGCGCGGCCGGCCCGGCGCAGGGCGCCAGGCGGGGCGCGCGGTCGTGTCCCCGCCAGGCCGTTGGGTCGTGGCGCCAGGGGTCCCCCGGCGCCGGCAGCCCGTCGAAGCCGCGGCGCGGGTCGATGCGGCGGCTTTGGTCGCGGGCGTACGCCCGCGACATCATGCCATCCAAGGGCACGGACACGAACTCGGGGTCGCCCACGTAGTGCTCGCGATCGGCCATGGCCAGCTTCACGGCCTCGGTCAGGGTGTGGATGTAGGCCGGGGTGTTGTGGCCCAACGCCCGCACGTCGAAGGTCTCCAGCATCTGCAGCACCTGGCCCAGGACCGGCCCCTGGCACCACGGCCCGCAGCCCCAGATCTCGTAATCCCTGTAGCGGGCGAGCACCGGCGCCTCCTCCTGGACGTGGAACTCGGCGAGGTCGGCCTCGGTCAGCAGGCCGCCCTCCGCCTGCGCGAAGGCGGCCATGCGCTGCGCCACCTCGCCGTGGTAGAAGGCGTCACGCGCGTTCGGCGCCGCGGCCAGCCGCCGCAGCAGGGCCGCCGTGTCGCGCTGCACGAAGATCTCCCCCACCTCGGGGACGCGCCCGCCCGGCAGGAAGATCGCGGCCGTCGAAGGCCAGCGCCGATAGAGGTCGGCCTGGCGCTGAATGTTGTTGTGCATGAAGCCATACACGGGGAAGCCGTGCTCCGCGATCTCGATGGCGGGGGCCAGGGCCTGGGCCGCCGTGAAGGTGCCATACCGCGCCAGGGCCGTCAGCCAGGCGTCGACGGCCGCCGGGATCACCGTATGCAGCACGCCCGGCTCGATCCGGTCGCCCAGCCGGTCGAGGCTCGCCGCCCGCGGCCAGCGCCCAAGGCCGGAGATCGTCACCGTCCGCCGCTCCCGCGCCAGGTGGATCATGATCGGCGCGACCCCGGTAAAGGTCGTCATGTCGGGGTGGAGCATGTTCAGGGCGATGCCGGCCGTCACCCCGGCGTCCACGGCATTGCCGCCGGCGGCCAGCGCCTGCGCCCCGGCGTGCGCGGCGATGTAGTGGCCGGCCGTCACCATCCCGCGCGTGCCCATGACCAGCGGACGGTACATCAGCGGGTCACCCCCGCTGCCCTCCTTCGCCGGCGGGCGGCGCCGACCCTTGGGCGGAGCGCGGCCCGAACGGCTCCGGGATGAAGGGGCCGTCGCGCGCCTGCAGGAGCGCCCGCAGGCCGCCCTCGCGGAAGGCCGCATCCAGCTTGACGCGCTCAGGGCCGCCGACCGAAGCGTGGACGATGGCGCTGAGGGGGCCGTTCAGCAGCAGGCCGTTGAAGAGGCCGGCGCTGAGCACGCCGAGCATCGTGACGGCCTTATTCACCCGCACGGACGCCTCCGGAACCATGGCAATGCGCGCGCCGAGTGCGCGCGCACGCGGAAGAAGCTCGTCGTGGGGCACGACCTCGTTCACCAGGCCGATGCGCAGGGTCTCGGCCGCGTCGATGTGGTCCCCGGCCAGCGCGTGGCGGTTGGCCACCTTCCACCCGCAAAGGGCGGCCAAGAGGTAGGTGGTGTTGGAGACCATCCGCACCTCGGGCTGGGCGAACACCGCGCGGTCGGAGGCGATGGTGATGTCGCATGCGGTCGAGTACCACATGCCGCCGCCCATGGCCCAGCCGTTGACGGCCGCGATCACGGGCTTGGTGAGCTGGAAGATGCGACGCCAGGCCGGATGGCCGTCCGGGCGGCCCCGGCGGCATGGTCGGTCAGCGCGCTGGCGGCCCGCAGGCAGGCGATCTCGGCCTCGGACTTCACCATGCGGAGATCGGCGGGCAGGTCGTCGCAGGCGGCGAGCTCGCGGCCGACGGCCTGCGCCAGGCCCTGCGCCACGGACAGGGGCATGTCCCCCGCCTCGATGCCGACGGGACCGGGCGCCCAGCCGGCGACGGCGCGGGCCGCCAGACCCAGCCCCTCGCCGTGGACGCGGGAGCCGCCCAGGTGAGGCCGGCCGCGGCGACGCGCTCCCTGTCGAGATCGCTCACCACGTAGACCGGCTCGCCGCGGGCGGGCAGGCACAGGGCAACCAGGCGGGCCAGGGAGCCGCCGTGGGGGCCGAACCCCTTGAAGTAGAGGCGATTGGCCCGCTGCAGGAAGACGCAGCCCGCAAGGCCGCGGTCGGCGAGGCGGTCCTGCAGGGCGGCACGGCGGGTCGCGCAGACGCGCTGGCCGCAGGGGGGCTGCTCGTACGTCATGGGGGCGCGCTTCGGCCCGCCGGCGTGGCAGACCTCCAAATTCTCTTTATGAGGCCTATGTATCGGCAGAAGGAATACCAAACGATTGGTCGAACCGCTTTGCCACGGCAAGCGGGCGGGCCGCCCGGCCCCGCCCGGGCCCGCTCGGCCGGCGCCTCGCCCCACCTTGCCACCACGCAGCCGAGGGACGCGGCACCGGCCGAAGGCCCTTGCCGACGGGGGGTGAATTGCAGATGGTGGCCCACTGGCTCGATCGCCGCACCCTCACGACGTACCCTAAAGGCTGGTACCGCTTCGGCCTCCTGTGCGTCGCCGTGCTGTCGTCGGTCATCGCCGCCTACGAGGGCCAGATCGCGCCGGTCCTCGGCCCGATCCTCAAGCAGGTGCACATGCCCCTCGTGTCCTACGGCTACTTCGCCGGCGGCACGGTGATCATCGGGGCGATCTCCGCCTTCCTGATCTCGCCTCTTGCCGACCGTTACGGCCGCGTGGCCATCATTATCCCCGGCATCCTGCTGACCACGCTCTGCATCTTCGCCATGGCCACCGTGGTCACCAGCGTCAGCTCCCTGATCGTGGTCCGCACGCTGCTCGCCATCGTCGAAGGCGGCCAGGCGGCTGCGGCGTACGGGATTGTGCGCGACGTCTCGCCGCGGCTGAGCCGGGCCGCCAGCTTCGGGTTTCTGACGTTCGCCCCGGTCGGCACCAACTGGTTCGCCAGCTTCATCGCCGGCTACACCCTGCCGATGTTCCACGGCGACTGGCATTCCCAGTTCTGGATCATGGCCATCCTCTCGCTGGTGGGCCTGATCGTGGTGACCGTCGCCCTGCGTGACATCTCGCCCACCCTGCGCTCCCAGGTGATCGTCCACGAAGACCAGGTCAGGGCCACGGGCAAGGCCGACCTCCCGGAGTATGTTGACGGCCTGCGTCAGGCCGCCCGCTACGGCCGCGTCTGGGCCCTGTCCTGCGGCGTCTTCCTCTTCCTGGCCGTCTACTTCACGGTGCAGACGTACGGCCCGATCTTCCTGGCCGGCGCCTTCCACTACTCCACCGCCAAGGCCGCCGCCATCAACTCCTACTTCTGGCTGGCCAACGTCCCTGTGCTGGTGTTGATCGGGTGGCTGTCGGACCGCATCGGCAACCGCAAGCTCGTGTCGCTGGCGGGCGCCGTCCTGCTGGCGATCTTCCTGCCCTACTTCATCAGCCTGATCGGCCACCCGGTGCCCGACGGCACGATGATCGTCTACACTTCGCTGCTCGGGACGCTGCTCGGCATCGGCTACGGGCCCTGGACGGCCCTGTTCTCCGAGACGCTGGAGGACATCCGCCCAGCCCTGCAGGCCAGCGGCTGGGCGCTCGAGGGCCTGATCATCCGGGTGTACGCCGCCATCGCCGCGGTTGTGACCCTGATCGTCGCCACGACGCCGGGGCTCGGCTGGAAGGCCTGGTTCTGGTGGTGCTTCGCGGCCGTGCTGATGTACATGGTGCTGCTGGCCATGGTGCCCGGCCGCTGGTTCGCCTTCGGGCGTGACAAGCTCGGGGCCGCCGCCGCGCCCGCGGGAGCGACGGCGGAGGCGGCGGAGATGGCCGGGGCGACGCAGTAGGCCGGGCGGATGCGCTGGACCGGCTGCGTCCCGTGGGGTCCGGCAGGCCCGACTCCTTCTCCGGCCCACGGTCGCGGGTCGCTGGCCAGCCGTGTGATCCGCCCCTCGCGCCGAGGCAGCCAGCGCGGAAGCAGCGACAGGAATACGGGACCGGAGCGCGGAACCTGGGCCCCAATCCCCCTCCCGGGCCGAAGTGAGGCTATGGATGCTGGCCATACCGGAAGCCGGATGGTGGACCCGAACTCGCGGAGGCCGGACGCCGGG
>JAJYVM010000330.1 GCA_021792015.1 Bacillota bacterium
CATATGGGCGCGCGTATAGCCCGCCCCGCGCCAGCAGGTCGGCGTGCCGGCCGGTGGCCACCACCTGGCCGCGGTCCATGACCACGATCATGTCGGGAGCCGGCACCGTGGAGAGCCGCTGGGCGATCACGAGGGCCGTGCGCCCCCGCGGCAGGTGCTCCAGGGCTGCTGGATGCGGCGCCGCGCCCCCTGCCCCTGACGGCCCACGCGCCGCCGCCCATGATCCGCCCACGATCCGCCCACGATCCAAAGAAGGAATCATTTGGCCAATGTCACCATGGTCCTGCGGCCGCACCCTGTCGACCGGGTCGGTCGGCGACACGCGTACGCGTGTCGCCGTCACAAACGCGCTTCGGGCTCCCAGACCGCTTCCCCGCGGGCAGCGCCGGTGCCCGCGTACGCAAGCGGCAGCCCCACAGCCGCCGCGATCCGGCGCGCCAGCGCGAGGGGGTCGCCGGGCAGCCCCCAGTCCTCGTACACGGGCCGCAGCCGCGCCATTTCGTGCGGCAGGGGGTAGCCGCGCGCCTCGTCCCAGCCGGCGTAGGCGACACAGACGGGCATGCGTCCCAGGGCCGCCAGGCCGTCCAGCTTCATCTGCATGGCGAGGTGGGTGGCGCCGGCCGCGCGGGCGGCGTAGCGCAGGGCGGGCAGGTCAAGCCAGCCGCAGCGCCGCGGCCGGCCGGTGGTGGCCCCGTATTCGTCGCCGCGCTCGCGCAGGACATCCGCGTCGGGGCCGGTGATCTCGGTTGGGAAGCCGCCGCCCCCGACCATGGTCACGTAGGGCTTGGCGACGCCGATGACCCGGGGGGTGGGGCCCACCAGCGCGGCCGGCGGCAGCACCGACGCACCGGTGGCGGCCGGCTGCAGCCCGCGGTCCGGGTCGCGCATGAGGCCGAGCTGGCCTTCGAAGAGGACGGCTCCGGCGGCGCGGGCGGCGGCAATGGCGACCAGGTCATCCGCCACGAACGGGCGCAGCCACTCCCCCAGCTCGTCGGCGCCCGGCCAGGCCGGCGCATCCAGGCCGAGCGCCGCGAGCCAGCGGTGGTGCCAGGGCAGGATGGCCGCCAGGCGCGCCGCGCGGGCGCCCGGGTCGGCCAGCTCGCCCGCGGTGATCCCCCAGCGGCCGGCCTTGGCGGCGTACGTCGGTCCGATGCCGCGGCCGGTGGTGCCGACGGCGCCGTCCTCGCGCAGGCGCTCTTCGGCGGCGTCGATCAGCCGGAACCAGGGCGGCACCACCTGGGCGCGGGCGGAGACGGTCAGGCGGTCGGGCGCAAGGCCCAGATCCTCGGCTTCGGCGCGGAGGGCGGCGGGGTCCACCGCGCAGCCGGCCGCGATGACGGAGCGCACGCCGGGGTGGAGGGCGCCGCACGGCAGCTGGTGCAGGGCGAGCTTGACGCCGTCGCGGATGACCGTGTGGCCCGCGTTGGCGCCGCCCTGGAAGCGCACCACGGCGGCGTGGGCGGCCGCCAGCTCGTCGCAGAGCTTGCCCTTGCCCTCGTCGCCCCACTGCAGACCCAGCACGACGGTGTCCACACGCGATGCCTCCCACGGCCACGGTCGCACGGGCGGTGTCGGGTGTCCAATGCATGGCTTTCTGCGTTATCATGCTGTTCTGTTATGGATATGCAGGCGCTGGCCGCGCTGGCGGCGGTCCAGGAGGCGGGCACCATCACGGGGGCGGCCCAGCGGCTGCATGTGTCGCAGCCGGCCCTGACGCGGCAGCTGCAGCGCCTGGCGGCCGAGACCGGGATCGCGCTGCTGGAGCGGCGTGGCCGGGGCGTGACCCTGACGCCGGCGGGCGAGGCCATGGCGGGCTGGGCGCGGCGCCAGGGCCAGGACTGGGATGCGCTGCTCGGCGCCCTGCGGGGGCGGCAGCCGCCGGCACTGCGCATCGGCTGCGGCGCCACGCTGGCGCTGACCCTGCTGCCGGGTGCCCTCGCCAGGCTGCGGCCGATACTGCCCGATCTCACCGTGCGGGTGCTGGCCGGCGACAGCGGCGTGACCGCGGCGCGGGTGCTCTGCGGCGAGGCCGACGCCGGCCTCGGCACCACGGCCGCGTCCGACCCGCGCCTGCTGGCCGTGGCGCTCTACCGCGATCCGGTCGTGGCGCTGGGACCGCTGGGCTCGCCCGCGGGCCTGCCGCTGGCCGAGCTGGCCGCTGGCCCGCTCTGCCTCTACGTGCGGAACACCGGCTTCCGGGCGTTCGTCGACGAGCTGTTCGCGCAGGCTGGCCTTTTTCCGGAGCCCGTGGCCGAGGTCGAGAGCCTTGTCGCGTTGCGGGAACTCGTCGCTGCCGGATTGGGACGGTCGCTGCTGCCGGCGTCGGTGGCCGCGCCGGCCCTGGCGGAGGGGCGGCTGGCCCGCATCGAGGTGCCGGAGCTCGCCGGCCACGCGCGCACGGTGGCGCTGCTGCGGCGGAGCGACCGGCCGCCGCACCCCGCCTTCGCGGCCCTGCGCGACGCCTGCCTGCCGGCGCCGGCATCGTGGGGCGAGCGAACCTGACCTGCGGGGGCGGGAGCACGGTGGCGCTGCTGCGGCGGAGCGACCGGCCGCCGCACCCGGCCCCCGCGGCCCCGCGCGCGAGGCCTGCCTGCGGGCGCCCGGTGGCTGGAGGTCAGCGGACCTGGCGTGTGGGGGCCGTGCGCACGGTGGTCGGCGCCGGCCGGGTGGCCGGCCGGGTGGCCGGCTGGGACGGCTGGGACGGCCGCTGGCGCGACACCAGGATGAAGGCCACCGCGGCCGCGCAGAGGGCCAGCGACCCGAAGCTCCAGCCTTCGGTCCCCGTCGCCAGCACGTGCAGGACGGTCAGGCCGAGCACGCCGTACGACAGGCGGTGCAGCGTGTACCAGCGCGCGTAGCCGAGCTTGACGACAAGGAAGCCCGTCACGAAGACCGCGATCAGCCCGTACATGGCGAGAATGCCGGCCGTGACGCCGACGGTCCGGTAGGCGCTTGCGAACGGCACCAGCAGATCGGCCAGGTTGAAGCTGACGAACTGGTCGCCGAGCAGCGAGAGCACGTGGACGGCCACCGCCACCATCGTCCCCGCCGCCACGAAGCGGTGCACGTCGATCACCTCGCGCCGGTTCAGGGCGCCGTCCCACCAGCCGCGCCGGATGGCCAGGCCGAGCCCGACAGCGAGCACCAGCAATCCGAGCGCCACAAAACCCGAGGCGCGCGTGATATCCCAATAGACCTGATTGCTCATGCGCGCAGGGTTTCCCAGTCCCCGAAGGCGACCGTGCGGCCGTCCTCGAGCACCGCCATGGCCGCCGTGCCGCCGCCGGCCGCCAGGACATCCTCGCCGCGCTCCGGCCCGGCCAGCAGGATCGCTTTCGCCAGGACGTCGGCCGCGGCGCATGACGGCGCGACCGCCGTGCTCTGCAGGATCGGGCTGGTCGACGGCCGCCCCGTGGCGGGATCGATCAGGTGGTGCTGGGGGCGTCCCGCCACGCGCCACCGCCGGCCCGCGCGCGACGAGGTGGCCAGCGCCTGATCCCGCAGGCACACCGCCGCGAGGTCCCGGCTCGGGTCCGCGGGATCGGCGACCGCCACGCACCAGGGCCCGTCCGCGGACGCGCCGCGCACGGCGATATCGCCCCCCGCGTTGACCATGGCCCCCACCCAGCGGCCGCCCAGCATGCCAAGGGCTGTGTCGACGGCCAGGCCCTTGCCGATGCCGCCCAGGTCCAGGCGCACGCCCGCCGGCAGGCGGATGCGTCCCCCCGCCCCGTCGATGGCGATGCCGGCTGTCCCCGGGACGGACGCCGCCGGGGCGGCGGGGCCCCGGTCCGGCGGCAGGCGCTCGAAGCTCTGGTCGTAGCCGGCGGCCACCAGCGCGCCGAGGACCGTCGGGTCGAACAGGCCCGGCAGGCGGCGGTTCCAGGCCACGGCCTCCGCCACGGCCTCGACCAGCAGCTCGGGCGCGGCCACCCAGCGTCCGGCGCCCATGTTCACCTGGGCAAGGGCGCTGCCCATCAGAAAGCGGCTGAGGTTATGCTCATACATCACGAACACGGCCTCGACGGCCGTGAGCTCGGACGGGGCGGCCGGCGCGCCGTCCACGACCTGGACCTCGACGCGTGTGTTCATGGCGCGAAAGGAGCCGACCGAGGTGTGGAGTGACATGGTCGGCGTCATGACCCGCTGCTCCGCGTGTTGGCGAACGTGCCGCCGTAGCCGCCGCCATAGCTGCCATACGTCCCGTACCCGCCGCCGGCGTTCGTGGACCCGCTCGCCGGCGTGCACGAATAGCCGTAGGGACCGGGGACGCACACCAGGGTGGCGCCGCTGGACGTCCGCATCAGCTGGCCCGCCGGCGCGGGCGCGCTGGCCGCCGGCGGGGTCGACGGCCGCGACGCGTCCCCGACGTGAAAGACCTGCGCCATGACCAGGAAGGCCGCCACACTCCCGCCGCCGATGGACCACTTCCAGGCCCTGGCGCGCGGCGAGCTCCTCGCGATTGCCATCGCACACTGCCTCCTTTGCTGCCGAGGCCCAATCTAGCCGTCGGCCATCAAGGGGCGATGAACGGTGGGTTAGACAACGCTGAGAATGCGGCGACCCGGGATGCGTGAGCCGCCCGCGGGGTCTTCTAGCTCGTGCCTCCAGGCACCCACGGCGGCCACGATGAGCGCGGCACGTTCTTATACATCCAGATCAGGAACTGCAGCGGCGTCA
>JAJYVM010000331.1 GCA_021792015.1 Bacillota bacterium
CGGTAGGCAGGCAGGCAGGCAGGCAGGCCGATCGTCCCGCAAGGCGCGACCTAAGTTGGTGCTGCGGGGCCGGACGGCCGAGCCCGAGGCTTGTGCCGTCGGCCCGTCGCTGCTGGCGGTGGCCTACACCCAGCTGCCATCTGCGTGTCTGGCTCGTCGGCGCCTTCCCTCCGGCGCCGCGTCCTCGTCGAGGGACGCACACGATCGCATCGGCTCGCATCGCAAGCGCTTGGCGGCGGCGGCAATGTCCGAACGAGGCGCGTCAGGAAGGCCTCCAGGGGCGGAGCTTGTGCGGGTTGCGTATGGCCCAGATGCGGCGGACCCGGTCGCCTGCGAGGTCGCCTGCGAGGTCGAATGCCAGGACCGACACGGTGATGCCGTCCTGCTGGTACATGGTCGGTGGCCGGGGGTAATCGTGGCCGCGGCGTGACGGAGTAGAGCGAGTCCATGCGACAGGGCTGAACACTGCGGCAGGGCTGAACACTGGAAAAGCGGACCATGACGATGGGTGCATGGACACAACAGGACCGCAGGACGTGGCGACCCTCACGGCCATGGTGGCCGCGAGGGACCAGCGGATCCTGGAACTCGAGGGCCGGGTAGCCGAACTCGACGCCGAAGTCGCCGCCCTCAAGCGCAAGCTGACCGGCGTGGCGGAGATGGCCTTCAAGCGCTCCGAGCGCTCTCGCACCCCCGACGTGGAGGCGGCGGTGCTCGATCCCAACGCACCTTCCACCAGAGCAGTGGCGCGCAGGTCGCCTGGCGGCCATGGTCACGGTCGGCGCTCGTACGATCACTTGCCCACGCGCGAAGTCGTGCATCTCCCGCGCGGCGGCGTCCCCGCCTTTAACCGCTGCGGCAGGCCGTACAGCGAGGTCGGCGCGGACCACACCGCGCAGGAGATCCATGTCCGCGTCGTGGTCGAGCGCGTGATCCACCGTCGCCCCCGCTTCGTCCGTTCGTGTGCCTGCCCATCGGACGCGGCGCTTCAGCCCGCGGTGATCGCAGCACCACCCGCCCCCAAGGTCATCTCCGGCGGTCTGCTCGCCGCTCCCTCCCTGGCCTTCCTTCTCGTCCAGAAGTACGCCTTCGGCATGCCGCTCCTGCGCATCGTACGCATGCTTGCCCAGGAGGGGCTCGATCTGGCGCCGTCCAGCCTCGTCGGCATGCTCCATGCCCTGCTCCCTTTGCTCGTGCCGCTGTATGAAGCGTTGCGCCAGCACCTCGACGCGACCTACATCCGACACATGGACGAAACCCGCTGGCTGGTGTTCGGCGAGCCCGGCACATCCCACCGCCACTGGCTCTGGGTCGCGCAAGGGGAGGACGTCACCGTCTACGCCGTCGACCCGCACCGCTCCGCCGCAGCCATGCAGAACCTGGTGCCCCAGGATCCGGCCGAATCGGGGTACGTGGTCTGCGACATGTACGCCGCCTACTTCGCCCTCGATCAGACTGCCATCAAGCGTGCCCACTGTTGGGCGCACGTCCGCCGCTTCTTCGTGCGCGCCGGCCGCACCGATCACACGCTCCGCCGCTGGTCCCGTGACTGGCTCGTGCGCATCCGCACCCTCTTCCGCCTCCGGCGGGCATGGGCGCGCCAGCCCGGTGACGCAGCCGCGCGCGCCGCGCTCGAGCGCCACGTGCTCGGTCTACGCCGTACGCTCACCCGCCAGCTCAACGGTCCCCTTCGCGACGAGGCCGATCGCGTCCTGACCACGGTCGACAAGCACTGGCAACAGCTCACCCGCTTTCTCGAGGACCCGCGCATCCTGCTCGACAACAACGCGGCGGAGCGGACGCTTCGTACCCCTGTCGTCGGGCGAAAGAACGACTATGGTAGCCGCGCCGATTGGGCCGGGCAGTTCGCCGCCGTGATGTTCACCATCCTCGGCACGGCAACGCAGAACGGACTGAACGCGCGCGCCTACCTCACCGCCTACCTGGAGGCGTGCGCGCGCCGCTCGGCCGATGCCCCCGTGGACCTTGAGCGTTTCCTGCCCTGGGCCCTGCGGGACGAAGACCGCCTGGCATGGACCGTCTCCACCCGGGCCGCGCCCGACCCACGCGAAGGCGGGCGCAGGGCGGGATGAGTACCGACCTGCACTACCTCGGGCGCCCCTTCAGCGAGACGGAGATGGTCGCGATCCGCGCGATCACCGAGGACCGCGCACGCTACCCCACGCGGGCGGCGATCTCCCGCGCGGTCTGCCTCGCCCTGGCGTGGCGCAAACCCGACGGTGGCCTCAAGGAGGTCTCGTGTCGGGTTGCCCTCCTGCGCATGCAGGCGGACGGCCATATCGACCTGCCCGTGCCCACGCGGGTGATCCAGCCGAACCTGAACCGCCCGGCCCAACACCTTATGGCGCCCGAGTCGATCGACGCGCGCCTTTGCGATCTTCAACCCCTTCGGTTGGTGCCGGTCGCGGGCAAGGGCAGCGAAGCCGCGGCGTGGCGCGATCTGATCGCCCGCCACCACTACCTGGGGTACACGCCACTACCCGGCGCCCAGATCCGCTATCTGGTGCAAAGCCGACGCGGCCTTGTCGCCCTCCTGGGCTTCGGCGCCGCAGCCTGGAAGGTCATGCCCCGAGACCAGCACATCGGCTGGGACCGCGACCAGCGCGAGCGCCACCTGCACCTGGTCGTCAACAACGCCAGATTCCTCATTCTGCCGCATGTGCGCGTGCGCTACCTGGCCTCGTCCGTGCTCGCCTTGGCCTGCCGCCAGCTGGCCGACGACTGGCAGGCGCGCTACGGCTACCGCCCTGTGCTCCTCGAGACCTTCGTCGACAAGGAGCGCTTCCAGGGCACCAGCTATCGGGCCGCCAATTGGATCCCGGTCGGTGACACCAAGGGACGCGGCAAACTGGACGTCCACAGGACCGCCCACCTGCCGGTCAAGGCGGTCTACCTCTACCCGCTCTCCCCCGACTACCGCTCCGTGCTCACCGCGCCGAGCCCGTCATAGGCCCACCCTGGCCGCCCCTTAACTCGCCCTGACCCCCGGCCACCGACCATGTACACCGAGAAGCGGTTTGATTGACCGAAAGGTGGCGCCGTCCGACTCCCGTCGAAATGCGATGGCATCTTCATCCTTTCGCCGCCGTCGCTCATCAGCCTGATCTTGCCTTTGTCGTATCCATGAGACATGCTGCTGGGCCATAGAGCCCGGTTTCCGCACATCTCGGACGCGATTTCTTCGAATTTCCGAGGGCTGCTGGCCGCCAGGATCGCGGACGGCCTGGCCGCATGTCAAGGGCATGAACGACGGAGAATGCGGCCAATTGATGGCGTGACGGGTGGGTAAGCGGCCGCAGCGGCCTCGCATCGTTCGACACGAGCATTGCTGGCGCTGGTCACGGCCCCGTCGAGTCGCTAGCCTTTGGCCATGACGACCTCGATGAACACCCAGCCGTCCCTGCGCTACTGCGGACGTGACTTCACCGCCGACGACCTCGATACCATCCGCCGCATCACCGACGATCCCCATCAGCCCACGCGAGCCGAGATCGCCCGCGCCGTCTGTGACGCGCTCGCCTGGACCGGGCCCGATGGCGCGCCCAAGCTCATGTCCTGCCGGGTCGCCCTGCAGCGCATGGAAGCCCACGGCGTCATCTGGCTTCCGCTACCCACCAGGGAGACGGCGCGCCCGCGTCCGCCCGCCTTCACCCCCGACTCCGATCCAAAGCCCCCCCTCGCCATGCCCCTTGGACAACTCGGGCCGGTCCACCTCGAGTTGGTCCAAACCTCGACCGCCGGGCGGCTCTGGAACGAATACATCGCGCGCTACCACTACCGTGGCGCCATCGTCCTGCCAGGCGCCCAGCTTCGCTACCTGGCCTACACCCAAGAGCGCCAGGTGGTCGCCGCCTTCGGCCTCGGTGCCGCCGCCTGGAAGCTTGCGCCCCGCGATCGCTTCATCGGCTGGACCGCGGCCGAACGCGAGGCGCATCTGTCCGCAGTCGTGGACCTGCACCGCTTCCTGATTCTGCCCTGGGTGAGGGTGCCGCACCTGGCCTCTCACCTGCTCGGTCAGCTTGCTCGCCGCTTGCCTTCCGACTGGCGCGAGCGCTACGCCGTCTCCCTGGCGATGCTCGAGACCTTCGTCGAGTCGGACCGCTTCCCCGGCACCTCCTACGCCGCCGCCAACTGGCTTCGGGTCGGACAGACCCAGGGCCGCGGTCGCGGCGATCGCACCCGCCAACGAAGCGAGACGATCAAAGACATCTGGCTCTTGCCCCTCGTGCCCGACTTCCGCCACATCCTCACCGCCACCCGCCTGCCACCCCAGGGGCGACGCCACACCGGCCGCGCCGGGGCGGGGAGGTGAGCGCTCTGCCCGCACCCTTCGAACTCGAGACCGATCGCGTCGGCGCCATGCCGATCATCAACCACTTCCTCTCCCGCCTCGGCGTGGACGAGGCCCTCGCCCGTTGGCTGCCCGCCGCCGACGCCTCGGTGCGCCTGCCCGCGGCGACCGCGCTGGGCGTCCTCCTGCGCTGCCTGTGTCTTGGCCACCAGCCCCTCTACGCCATGGCGGAGTGGGCAAGCCCCTACGCGCCCGCCCTGCTCGGCCTTCGCAAGGGTGCGCACGACACCGTCAACGACGACCGCTTCGCCCGCGCCCTCAGCCAGCTCTTCGACGCTGACCGCGCCTC
>JAJYVM010000332.1 GCA_021792015.1 Bacillota bacterium
CACCCCGCCACGGCCGCCCCCAGCACGACGAAGCCTCCCGGCGCCACCCGGCACAGCACCAGGGCCACCGCGCCCGCCACGGCCGCCGCCGTCACCGCCGGCCGCGACCGCAGCAGCGGCAGCAGCACCGCCAGGAAGGTCAGCGCCACCACGAAGCCCGCCGCCCCCATCACAGCCGGCACCGCGCGCACCGCCGCCAGCCCGAGCGCCGTCCCCGCGTTCCACGCCACGAACATGCTGCTCTCGGCGCCCAGCAGCACGGGCAGCTCCAGCGGCCCGAGCGCCGCCGCCACGCCATAGGCCCCGTCCGTCAGCAGCCAGGCCGCCAGCAGCCGCTGCGGCCAGCTCATCCGCACCTGGCGGCCGATGGCCAGGCCCAAGAGCGGCAGTTCGGCGCCAAGCGTCACCACGGTGGCCAGCACCAGCAGCGGCGGCGTGTGGATGCGCATCAGCGTCACGACGGTGAGCTGCACCGCCGCGCTGATCGCCAGGCCGCTCATCAGCTGCGCCTGCGCGACCACCATCCCCGCCACCCGCGCCGCCAGCCCGAAGGCGATCCCCGACGGGATGGCCCCGGCCCAGAGCGGCATCATCGCGACGAACCCCCGCCTCCACCCGCTCACGCCTGTTTCACGTCTGCTAGCGTAAGGGGTGCCGGTGGCCGGGTCATCGTCACCGGAGTCGAAACTGGAAGGGATTGCTGCGATGGCGCCGACCCCCGGCGGCGGGCGACTGCGGGAGCTGCGCGAGCAGGCGGGCCGCAGCCAGCTGTGGGCGGAGGCGGAGGCCGGCCTGGGCACCGGCTATCTCCAACGCGTGGAGTCGGGCCGCGTGGCCCACCCGGAGCGCGAGACGCTGGAGCGCGTGCTGGCGGCCCTCGGCGCCCGCTACTCCGAGCGCCGCGACGTGCTGGAGGCCTTCGGTTATGCGATGAGCGCCCCCGTGCCGACCGAGGACGAGATGGCCTGGGCGCGGCTGCTCTGCGCGCGCGAGCTGGCCGAGGCGCCGATGCCGGCCTACGTGCTGGACTGCGCGCACCGCCTGGTGGCCTGGAATCGCACGATGGAGGCGCTTTTGGGCGCGTCCGGCTTCGCCGGCCGCTCCATCCTCGCCCTCTGGTTTCATCCGGACTCCGACCTTGGCCGGCTCCTCACGGATCCGGACGAGTTGCTGCCGGCCATGCTGCGGGCCCACCGCTTCGAGGCGCGCCGCTACGCCGCCGAGCCCTGGCACCAGGCCATGACGGCCGAACTGCTGGCCCTGCCCGCCTTCCGGCGCCACTGGCATCTCGTGCTGGCCGAGCCGGAGGCGGTCAGCGCCGCCCGTGCCCTTGTCCCCCTGCGCATGCGCCGCGGGGAGGAGAACCTGGCCTTTCGCCTGGCCGCCGAGCCCTTCCTGCGAGACGACCGCTTCCGCATCGTCTACTTCTTCCCCGCCGATCCGGCCACAATGGCCTGGGGCAGCCGCCATGGCGCTGCCTGAGGCCCTGCGCCAGGCGGTGGCCGCAGTCGCCGCCGACCTGCCGCCGCACGACCTCAGCGCCCTCTCCGCCCGCCTGAGCGCCGCCTACCGCGGGGGGACGCCGCCGCCCCGGCTCACGCCCGACCTGGCGGCCGCCTACGCCGCCGTGCGCCTGCCCGCCACGTTCGCAGCGGCGCAGGCCGCTCTGTCCCAGCTCCGGAACCGCCTGCCGGACTGGCATCCCACATCGACGGTCGACGTCGGAGCAGGCCCGGGAACGGCGGTGTGGGCCGCAGCCGCGGTGTGGCCGGAAATCTCCCGTGCCACGCTCCTGGAGCGTGAGGAAGCCATGGTCGCCCTCGGGCAGCGGCTGCGGCCACCCGTCCCGAGGACCGAGTGGGTGCAGGCGGACCTTCGGACGGCATGGCGGGCGGACCCCGCCGATCTTGTGATGGCCTCCTACGTGCTGGGGGAGGTCGAGGACGCCGCGAACCTTGTCGCGCGGCTGTGGGGCCTCACGACGGGCGCCCTGGTGCTCATCGAGCCGGGGACGCCCGCTGGCTTCCAGCGGATTCGCGCCGCCCGCGCGCACCTGGTGGCCCTGGGCGCGCACATCGCGGCGCCCTGCCCCCATGGCGGCGACTGCCCGATGGCCGGCGGCGACTGGTGCCACTTCGCGGAGCGGGTGGAGCGGTCGGCGGCGCACCGGCGGGCCAAGGGCGGCGCGCTGGGCTACGAGGACGAGAAGTTCTCCTTCGTGGCGGCGGCGCGGCTGGAGCCGGTGCCCAGCGCGGGGCGCGTGCTGCGGCATCCCCAGGTGCGCAGGGGCCACGTGCTGCTGCAGGCCTGCACGCCGGACGGGCTTCAGCGCCTGACCCGCACACGCAGCGACGGCGAGCGCTACCGCGCGGCGCGAGACCTGCGCTGGGGCTCGGAGCTGCGCTGAGATGACCCGCGCGAGGGTCCAGGCCACCCTCGCCACCCTCGGCTGCCGACGTGGATCAGTCGGAGGCCGCGAATGCGGCCGACGTCACAAACGCCTCGATGTCGAGCGGCCTGCCGCGCACCATGTCCACGCCGCCCGCGGGCGTCCGCGGCCACTGCGCGGGTTCGCGGTCCCAGGCCAGCTCCACCCCGATATGGTCGGGGTCGTGCAGGTAGATGGCCAGGTGCGTGCCGTGGTCGGTGGCGCCGCCGATTGGCCAGCCGGCATCCAGCAGGCCCTTCACGGCCGCGCGGAGGTCGGCCGTGCTCGGGTAGCGGATGGCGAAGTGGTAGAGGCCTGTGCTCCCGGCGGGAGGGCGGGTGCCGCCGCGGCTCTCCCAGGTGTTCAGCCCGAGGTGGTGGTGGTAGCCCCCGGCGGACACAAACGCCGCCGAGCCGCCCATCCGCGCGATCAGGTCGAAGCCCAGCAGACCGTGGTAGAAGTCCAGCGAGCGGGGCAGGTCGGCCACCTTCAGGTGCACGTGGCCGATGCCCGTGCCGGCGGGGAGCTTCGCGAGAGCGGGCACGCCGCCGGCCGCCTCCGCAAGCAGGCCCTCGAAGTCGAGGGGGTCCGTCCCCATGGTGATGTGGCCGTCGGGGGCGCGCCAGATCGTGGGGTCACGGTCCCAGGCCAGCTCCAGGCCGTTGCCGTCCGGATCCTGGAGGTAGACGGCCTCGTGCGTCGTGTGGTCCGCGGCGCCGTCGATGGGCCAGCCGGCGGCCAGCAGGCGGCGGAGCGCGACGGCCAGGTCGCGGCGGGCCGGGTAGTTGATGGCGAAGTGGTAGAGGCCGGTCGCGCGCGGGGGCGGCGGCGAGCCGCCGAGGCTCCCCCAGGTATTCAGCGCCACATGGTGGTGGTAGCCCCCGGCCGAGAGGAAGGCGACCTGGCCCTCGTGGGTGGCCACGAGATCGAATCCCATCAGGTCCTCGTAGAAGCGACGGGCCCGGGGCAGGTCGGCGACGCGCAGGTGCACGTGGCCGATGGTCGTGCCAGCGGGGATGGGCATGGGTGGACGCCTCCGATCGGGGCCGAATCGGCTGCCAGCCCCATTATGGACCCGCGGTCGCACGTTCGCTGGCGAGCACCCCCCGTGGACGGGGGCATGTCCATTCAGCGGGTGCTTGCGGGATGTTGCAAGAGCCCCGTGCAATCGGTTGACGGTTCCCATGGTTGCCGGAATTCACGCTGCTGTCCGGACGGGTGCTTCCGGCTGGCCGGCGGTGGTAACGCCGTGCGGCGACGGGTGCCGGGCGTTGGGGGTCGGGATGTCACGTACCTGCTGGGGTCAAGCCGCGGTGATCGTCGGCAGGATTTCCAGGGTGACAACGGGCGGCGACAAAGGGCGGCGAACGGTGACCGCGGTGCAGGCCGCGCGGGACGCAACGAACGGTGTGGCCGAAGACGACGAGCGGCAACAGGCCATGCAGGCCGCGGTGCGCTCGGACGTGAGAACGCGACTGGGCGTTGAAGCCCGCGATGACGTTGGAGGCGCGGCGGCAGTTGCGGAAAGCGTTCCGGATCTCGGCCACCGCTTGGAGTGGAATGGTGCGGCCCCAGCGCTCTTCACGTCCGGCTTGGGTGTGGGGCAGTCTCCTCGCGCAGGATACGTCGGGGATGCCGGGTCCAGGCAACGAACCGGAGCGGGATGGAAGACATCCCGACCGAGTATCGAGGCGTCGAACCCCTCGCTGGGGAACTCCCCGCCCGAAGAGCACGGGGTCGGACCGCACATCGCGCTCAGGGTCCAGGTCTCGCTCTGGACGGTCATCCCGTGCGGCGTTCGTCGCCGCCGCCGTGGCGTGGGGAAGGCGCGGTGCCGGCGAGACGGCGCCCGGGCTGCGACGCCCCCTCAGCTCAGCAGCGGCGCTGAGGGGGCGCGTCCCGCTGCTGCTGGCCTGTGTCTTCGCGCGCCTGCTGGGCATGGAGCAGCGGCATCGCCCTGCGGTACATTCGGTGGCCTATTCCAGCCTCTTGGCTCCGGCCCTACCGGCGGCGATCGTGGCCCTCGCCGACTTGATCCTCTCGGCGACAACGGCTTTCCCGGCCTTGAGCTTGCCGGCGACCATGGCCTTGCCCGCCTCGACGCTTTCGGCGGCGATCGTGGCCTTCGCGGACTCGATCCCCTCGGCGACAACGGCTTTCCCGGCCTTGAGCTTGCCGGCGACCATGGCCTTGCCCGCCTCGACGTTTTCGGCGGCGATCGTGGCCCTC
>JAJYVM010000333.1 GCA_021792015.1 Bacillota bacterium
GGGCGGCGAGAAGCTCGAGGAGCGCCTGGGGCTGCGGCCGACGTCGGAGACGATGATCGGCCACATGTACGCGCAGTGGATCAAGAGCTACCGCGACCTGCCGGTCCTCATCAACCAGTGGGCCAACATGTTCCGCTGGGAGAAGCGGACGCTGCCGTTTCTGCGCACCTCGGAGTTCCTCTGGCAGGAGGGCCACACGGCCCACGCGACGGAGGCGGAGGCGCGCGAGGAGACCATGCGCATGCTCGCGGTCTACGCGGACTTCGTGGAGCACGACCTCGGCATCCCCGTCTGGCAGGGCCAGAAGACGCCCAGCGAGCGATTCGCCGGGGCGATCGACACCTTCTCGATCGAGGCCATGATGAAGGACGGCAAGGCGGTGCAGGCCGGGACGTCGCACTACCTCGGCACGAACTTCGCACAGGGCTTCGACATCCAGTTCCTGGACCGCGACAACACCCTGAAGTACGTGCACACGACGTCGTGGGGCGCCAGCACGCGGCTGATCGGCTGCGTGGTCATGGTGCACGGGGACGACCGGGGCCTGGCGCTGCCGCCCAAGGTGGCGCCGCGGCAGGTCGTGATGATCCCGGTCGGGCCGCCGAGGCTGCGGGAGAAGGTCATGGGGCCGTTTGAGCAGCTCTTCGGGCGGCTGCGCGAGGCGGGGGTGCGCGTGTTCGCCGACACGCGTGAGGAGCAGACCGTGGGCTGGAAGTTCAACGAGTACGAGATGCGCGGCATCCCGCTGCGGCTTGAGCTCGGGCCGCGCGACGTGGACGCGGGGACGGCCGTGGCCGTGCGGCGCGACACGGGCGAGAAGGCGCCGATCAGCCTGGATGGCGCCGTGGAGCACGTCCGGGGGCTGCTGGACGAGATCCAGGCGAATATGCTGGCGAAGGCGCTGGCCTTCCGCACGGCGCACCAGTACCGGGCCGAGACGCTCGCCGACCTGGCGGCGCTGGAGGAGCGGCGCGGGTTTTACCTGGGCGGGTGGTGCGGGGACGATGCCTGCGAGCACCGCATCCGGGAGGAGACGGGCGCCACGGCCCGCAACATCCCCTTCGACCCGCCGGAGCGCATGAAGACCTGCGTGGCCTGCGGCCGGCCGGCGCGCTTCACCGTCTGGTACGCACGCACTTACTGATCCCTTCTATAAGTTTCGTCACCATCCGTAATCTCCAAATGGTCCCTCGCCAAAGGGCCCTGTGCGCAGGGCCCTTTGGCTGCCGTCCGTTCACATCATCTACATGGTCCCCTGTTAAGGATGATGGTGCGAAAACCGAAATGTGGCCCGCCAATCGGTTTTGCGACGATTTCGGCGCGTACGGCGGTCGCGGCGGTTTCCGGTCGCGGCGCTTCACGGTGAGGGGGCGGATGCGTGATGCGGATTCTGGTCATCGGCGGCGACGGGTACCTGGGCTGGCCCACGGCCATGCACTTCTCGGCGGCGGGGCACGAGGTCGCGGTCTTCGACAGCGGGGTCAAGCGCCGCTGGGAGGCGCGGCTCGGCGTGCGCGCGCTGGCGCCGATCGCGTCGCTGCACGATCGGGTGGCGACCTGGAAGGCCGTCTCGGGGCGCACCATCCACATGTATGTGGGCGACGTGGGCGACCGGAGCGACATTGCCGCGGCGCTGCGCGCCTTTGCGCCTGACACCCTGATCCACTACGGCGAGCAGCCGTCGGCGCCGTTCTCCATGATCGATGCGGACCACGCCATCGAGACCCAGGCCAACAACGTGCTCGGGACCCTGCAATTGGCGTTCGCCATGCGCGACCTGACGCCGGACGCGCACCTGATCAAGCTGGGGACCATGGGCGAATACGGCACGCCGAACATCGACATCGAGGAAGGCTACCTCGACATCGAGCACAATGGCCGCCGCGACCGCGTGGCCTTCCCCAAGAACCCGGGCTCCTTCTACCACCTGTCCAAGGTCCACGACAGCAACAACCTGATGCTGGCGTGCCGGCTCTGGGGCCTGCGGGTCACCGACCTCAACCAGGGCGTGGTCTACGGGACGGACACCGACGAGACCGCCCGGGCGCCGGAGCTGGCGACCAGCTTCCACTACGACGGCTGGTTCGGCACGGTGATCAACCGCTTCGTCGCGCAGGCGACGGCCGGCGTGCCGCTCACCGTGTACGGCGAAGGCGGGCAGCGGCGCGCCTTCCTGAACATCCGCGACACACTGCAGTGCGTGGGGCTGGCGGCGGCCAACCCGGCCGCGGCGGGCGAGTTCCGCGTGTTCAACCAGTTCACCGAGAGCTTCTCGGTGGGCGAGATCGCCGACCGGGTGGCGGCGGCGGGACGCGCGCTCGGTCTGTCGGTCAGCCGGCAGACGGTGCCCAATCCCCGCGTCGAATCCGCGAAGCACTATTACAACCCGAAGAACAGCGCCCTGTTGGCGCTCGGGCTCGCGCCGCGCCGGCTCACGGAAGATGTGCTCAAGGACATGCTAGCCTGGGCCGCCCGCTACGCGAGGCGCATCGACCCGCGCGTGATCCAGCCCACCGTCGACTGGCGGCTGGGGGGAGGGCTCGCCGTTGCGGACGGGGCGCGTGGATTTGCTTCGGCGGGATCGCGCTAGCGGCGCGGGCACGGGCGGCGGGGACGCGACGGTGGCTGCCGCGGCGGTGGGCGCTGGGGCTGGCGGGGAGGCCATCGTGGACGCGGCGGTGTCTGGGGTCGGCGGGCGCCCCGCATCTGGTGGGCGGTGGCCTGCCGAGGGGCGGGCCACCGCCGAGGGTCAGGCCGGGGCCAACGGTCAGGCCGCCGCATCTCGGCGAGCGAGGGGCCGTCTGCTCGGCGGGCGGGCGTGGAAGCTGTGGCTGGCGCCCGCGCTCTTCACCGTCGCCTCCGGGCTCGCCGTGGTGCGGCTGGCCGGGTCGGCAAGCGTGCTCCGCCACACCAGCATCGACTGGACCTACCTGGCGGCCGCCGCGGCCATCTACCCGCTGTTCGCGGCCCTGCGCGGGGTGCGGTTCCGGCTCCTCATGGCGGGGCAGCTGAGCTGGCGAGAGACCGTCGGCGTGGGCTGGCTCTACTCGGCGGCCTGCAGCATCCTGCCCGGGGGGCTCGGCGAGGCCTCGCTGCCAGCCCTCTACGGATCGGTCGCGGGCGGCGCGGCGGACGCGACGGCCGCGATCGTGACCACCCGGGTGCAGGATCTGCTCTCGTGGCTGGTCGTGCTGGTCGCCGGCGGGTTTCTGGCGGGGCGCCTGCTGCCTGCCGCCGCGATGCCGCTCTTGGCGCTGGCCCTGCTCATCACCGCCGGGGGGACGCTGGTGGCCTTCAGCGGCAGCTTCCGGCGCTTCGCGTTCCGCCTGGCCGCGCCCCTGCCGGCGGTCGCCTTCTTCCTGGAGGAGCTGGACGGCCGCCTCGGGCCGATGGGGGGGAACTGGCCCAGTTGGGGCGTGACCCTTGCCCTGCGCCTGGCCAGCACCTTCAAGTACTACTTCGCGCTGCGCGCGTTCGGCGCGCCCGTGACGCCCGCGATGGCGGCGGTGGGGGGCGCGCTGCTGGCCCTGATGCTGGTGATCCCGATCCAGGGGGTGGCCGGCCTCGGCACGGTGGAGCTGTGGTGGATCGCTGCCCTGGCCCTGTTCGCCATCCCCGGCCCGGTCGCCGCCGTGGCCGCCCTCGGCACACACGTGCTGCTGCTCGTGGTGTCCATGGCCTGCGGCGGCATCGCCCTCGCCTGGGCGCCGGCCGGAAGCCTGCAACGGAAGGCCGTGGCATAGATGAGTGCGCTGCGCTGGGTCGGCCTCATCCTGGCGGTGGCGGTCGTCGCCATCGAGATCCGGAGCCTGTGGCGGCGGGTGCCGCGCCCGGTCGACGGCATCATTCTGGCCCTTGCCGCCCTGCTGGGCGTGCTCGCCCTGGTGCCGTCCATGGCGGACGTCCCGACCGAGGTGCTCCGGCTGCGGCACACCCCGGCCGGGCGGCTCATCACCATCATGGTGCTGTTCGACATCGCCCTGCTCCCCTATCTCTCATGGCTCACCGCACGCCAGCGGCGGATGGCGGAGGATGCCGACCTGCAGTTTGAGACCCTGGTCGGGCTGAGCCTGCGGCAGGCGCTGCCGGAGCAGGTCGCGCCGATTGCCGTCATCATGCCCGCATACAACGAGGGCGAGAGCATCGGCCGGGTGCTGGAGCGCATGCCGGAGACGGCGGCCGGCCGGCCGCTGCAGACGATCGTGGTCTGCGACGGCTGCACGGATGACACGGTCACGACCGCGCGCCGGGCGGGCGCCCTGGTGATGGATGTGCCCGTCAACCGGGGCGCGGGCACCGCCATCCGTCTCGGATACAACTACGCGGCAGGGGCCGGAGCCCGCGTCATCGTGACCATGGACGCCGACGGCCAGCACCGGCCGGAGGAGATCGACCGGGTGGTGGCACCCATCCTGGCGGGCGAGGCCGACTTCGTGATCGGCTCGCGCCGGCTCGGAGGCTTCGAGCGGGTCAGCACCCTGCGCTCCGTGGGCCTCGACCTGTTCAACGGCATGCTGAACGTCCTGTTCGGCACCGCCGTCACGGACTGCAGCAGCGGCTTCCGCGCCTTCGCGGCGGCCCGCCTGCCTCGCCTCGACACCATGGAGCGGCAGTACCACACGGCCGAGGCCATCATCGTCG
>JAJYVM010000334.1 GCA_021792015.1 Bacillota bacterium
GTCCGCGACTTCGCCGAGCCGCTGCCCGTGCTGGTCATCGCTGACATGCTGGGCATCCCGGGGCAGCGGCGCGCCGACTTCAAGCACTGGTCCGACCTCGTCGTCTCGGGCTCGGACCACCTGCTGATGGGGGACCAGGCGCAGATCCCCGACGGCTACGGCGAGGGCATGGCCGCCATGCACGCCTACTTTGCGGAGGTGATCGCCGAGCGGCGTGTGCGGCCCGGTGAGGACCTGATCAGCAGCCTGGTGTCGGCCGAGATCGACGGCGAGGGCCTGTCAGACGACGACCTCGACAACTTCTGCTGGCTGCTGCTCGTCGCCGGCAACGAGACGACGACCAACCTCATCGGCAACGCGGTGCAGGTGCTGCTGGACGAGCCCGAGCAGCTCGAGCGGCTGCGTGCCGACGCGGACCTGCTGCCCGGCGCCGTCGAGGAGGTCCTGCGCCACCGCGCGCCCGTGCAGGCCATGTTCCGCCGCACCCTGACGGAGGTGCAGCTCGGCCGCCACCGCATCCCCGCGGGCGAGCTGGTCATCGCCTGGATCGGTTCCGCCAACCGCGACGGGTCGCGCTTCCCGGACCCGGACCGGTTCGACATCACGCGGTCGCCGAATCCGCACCTGGCCTTCGGGCACGGGATCCACACATGCCTTGGCGCGCCATTGGCGCGCCTTGAGGCCAAACTGGGCCTATCCGCCCTGATCGAGCGGTTCCCCCGCATGCGGCGCGCCGGGCGCGGGGCGCTCGAGCCGGTTCCCGGCTTCATCCTGCACGGGGTGCGGAGCCTGCCCCTGGCGCTGGCGTAGGGGCAGGCGGTGCCGTGGGCCGTGCCGGGCTGGTGGCCGCGCCGCCGGGGTGGGGGAGGGAGGCGCCCCCGGATGGCGAAGGCCCTGCGTGATGCACCGCCGAGGGCGAGCGTCATGCTGCATGCAGTCAGGGGGGCGGGCTCATGCGCGTCGACGTCCACACCCACTTCTATCCCGGGGGCTACATCGACGCCGTGCGGGCGTATCCGGGACTTGAGATCGTGCCCGACCCGGCGACGGGGCTGGAGATGATCCGCAAGGACGGCGCGCGGGTCGTGACCCTGACGCCGGCCATGCGCGAGCTCGAGACGCGCCTCGCCGACATGGATCGGTGCGGCATCGACGTCGCCGTGCTCTCGCTCTCCATCCCGAACGTCTACTTCGCGTCCGGGCAGGCCGCCGTCGACCTCTGCCGCGCCGCCAACGAGGGACTGCTCGCCCTGCGGCGGGAGCGCCCCGACCGGCTGCGCGCCCTGGCCAGCGTGCCGCTGCAGGATCCGGACGCGGCGGTGGATGAGTTGGAGCGGACGCTCGCGGCCGGCATGGACGGGGTGATTCTCGGCACGCACATCAACGGCCGCTTCCTGTCCGATCCGGCCTTCGCCCGGTTCTGGGAGGCATGCGACCGGCGGGCGGCCGTGGTGTTCCTGCACCCGATGGAGCCCCTGGCGGTCGGCTTCATGCGGGAGTACGCGCTGGGGCCGCTGGTCGGCTTCGTGGCCGACACGACGCTCATCGTCGCCTCCATGCTCTTCAGCGGCTTTCCGGAGCGCTACCCGCGCGTGCGGCTGATCCTGCCCCACCTCGGGGGCACCCTGCCGTACCTGGCCGGCCGCCTGGACATCGGCTACCGCGCCTATCCCGAGTGCCGGAGCAACCTCCCGCAGCCGCCCAGCGCCTACCTGAGCCGCTTCTACTACGATACGGTGACCTTTCACGTGCCGTCGCTGGAGTGCGCGATCGCGACCGCCGGCGCCGACCGCCTGGTCCTCGGGACGGACTACCCGCACGTCATCGGCGACATGGAGAAGGCGGTGGCCAGCATCGAGGCCCTGACGCTCGGCGAGGCGGAGAAGGCAGCGATCCTCGGCGGGACGGCGGCCGGCCTGTTCGGCCTCTGAGAGGGCAGGCTCACTCGGGCACTTGCGCCCCCACGCCAAGGCGGCGCGCGATGGCGGCCGTGGTGCTGCCCTGCCCCAGCAGGGTCACCAGGGCGGCCAGCACCACCGTGCTGGCGATCAGCGACGAGCCCGCCACCCCGTTGCCGGCCAGGATGCCGGCCAGCACCGCGGCGATGACGCCCGTCTCGCGGACCCACAGCAGAAAGCCGATCTCCGGCCAGCGCCAGTGGGCGGCGCGGTCCGGGAGGACCGACAGCAGCACGGTCACGGGGCGGGCGACCACGACCAGGGCGCCCGTCAGCAGGGCGGCGGGTCCGATGTTGGCCAGCGAGTCGAACTTCACCTGCGTGCCCAGGAGCACGAAGACAGCCATGCGCATGAGGTCGCCGGTCACGGCGGAGAAGCCCCGGTCGGTCTGGCCCGGCGGCTGTGTCGGGGGCCGGGGCAGCAGGCGCAGGATGTCGGCGTTGCCGTGCACCACGCCCGCCGCAAACACCGCCATGAAGCCACTGGCGCCCAGCCGCTCCGCCAGCAGGTACGCGCCGAAGGCCGTGAGCAGGGCCAGGATCGGGCCGTGCTCCTGGCGCACCACCCGCGGCGCGCCGCCGACGGCACCGGAGAGCGCGTAGATCGCGGCGACCGCCACGGCGACCCCCACGGCCAGCCCGCCCAGGGATGAGGCGGCGAAGGTGAGCAGCCCCCGCCACCAGATGTCGGCGCCGCCCCCCGCCGCGCCCAGGACGACGACGGCCAGCGTCGCGGCCGTGGCGTCGTTCAGTGCTGACTCGGCCACGACCGTCTGGGCGAGCTTGGGCGTCACCGCCACGTGGCGCAGGACCGGAACGATGCTGGCGGGGTCCGTCGGCGAGATCACGGCGGCCAGCAGGAGCGCCATCGGGAAGGGCAGGTGCAGCAGCCAGACGCCGAGGGCCGCCACCACGAGGGCGCCGGCCACCAGCCCGATCGTGCTGAGCATGGTGACGGTGAGCCAGATGCGACGCAGCTCGGTCAGCCGGACCTCCCGCGCGCCCTCATAGAGCAGGAGGGCCGCCCCGGCGACGAACACGATCTGGCTGCCGACGGAGCCCGCGGGCGCCTGGATCCAGCCGGTCACGCCAGGACCGAGCAGGATGCCCACGACCAGGTAGACGACGATATCGGGCAAACGCAGCCGCTCCGCCACCCAGCCGCCGAGCAGGCCGGCGGCGAGCAGCAGTGCCATGGAGATCAGGACGCCTTGGGCGAGCGTGGGCGTCAGCAGGGCTCCCGGGCTCCTCTCGCCAGGCTGGCGGGGGCTTGCGCGCATCACCGGCATGGAGCGGTGCGAGGCGACCTCAAGGCAGATTGTCGCATGAGACAAGGTGGCCCGGCTATGCGGGGCGCGGCCCGCGGCGGCATGCCCGGGCGGTGGCCGTGCGCGAGCGGGGGGGCGACGGGGCGTGCGGCGGTCGGTCGGGGGCATTCCGCATGGGGCGATTCGTTTGCCCAGCGAGGGCCGGGGTTCAGACGGTGACCGGCACGCCACGGGTGCCGGGCCCACCGGGTGCCGACCTGGGCGCCGCCGCGATCCAGGGAGCTGACGAGCGCGCGCCAGCGCGCGTTCGGGGCCAGCTCCAGCCAGTAGCCGTGCCCACGCCGGCCGAGCAGGACCTGCGGGTGCTCCGGGTCGACCTCGACCTTCCCGCGCAGCTGGGCGATGTGGCCGCGCAGCGTCGCCGGCGCCCGCGCGCCCTCGGGCGGCTGGTGTCCACCGGGCCCCTTCCATCGTCTTCACTCTTCTTCTTCCTTCCGCCCTCTCTCTTCAGAATTCGGGTTCCTCCACCGGTCTCGGCGCGTCGGCGGTGACGCCGCCCACACGCCGCCCCCCTGCGTTGGCAAAGCCAACCTGACCACCGGGCGGCGTTGGTCCGCGTCCACGTCGCGCAGGGTAGCGTAATGCGCAAGGGTTGCGAACGGGGGGTGGCGTGCATGCCGACGGCGGCGCGGGCCGAGCCGACCCTGCGGGTCGAGGAGCTTGGGCCAGAGGCCTTGGCGGACATGATCGTCCGCATCGAGGAGCTGCGGCGTCTTCTGCGCGAGCGGCACGAGGCGCTGTTGGCGCTGATCGCGGAATCCGCGCACGCCGACCATGTTGCCCCTTAGGCTCGCCCTCGGCGTGGCCGCGATCCTCGGCGGTATCGTGCTGCCCCTGCGGCTCAGCGTGCCGGCCGCGGCCGTCGCCAAGGTGTCGCCATGCACAGTGGGCGAGCAGGTCTACGCCGGGTTGCGCGCGGGGCACGAGCCGGGCTCCCTGGGTCGGGCGTATGAGATCGGCGTCGGCACCAAGGTCTACGGCCCCGCGAGCGGGCGGAGGGTCCCATGGACGGCCGTCGACCGCTGGGCCGCCTCCCACCGCGAGGCGGGGGTTGGCTTCTGCGATCCCAACGGGGCCCACACCCTGGTCGGGCTGTCGGTGCAGGGCGGGTGGGCGTACATCCTGGTGGGTCCGACCGGTCAGGTCGACAAGATCTACCTGTCGAACCATCCGCTGACGTGGGAGTGAGAGGGCTTGGCCGTGGTCGAGTGGCTGGTGCGAGGGGGCGCTCCCCTGCGGGGCACAGTCAGGGTTGCTGGCTCGAAGTATTCGGCCCTGGCCGCCATCCCCACCGCGCTGCTCGCCGACGAGCCGACCCAGATCGGCAACGCCCCCGACATTCGTGACAC
>JAJYVM010000335.1 GCA_021792015.1 Bacillota bacterium
GGTGCCCTTGCCGGCCGCAGCGGAGGGGCTGGCGTTGCCGTGCGCCGCCGTTGCGCCGGTGCCGGCCGCGGCCGCGCCGCCCGCGGCCCGCCCTGAGCCGGACGCCGTGCCGCGAGCTTGCGTGGCGCCTGCTGCGGCGGAACCGGAGCTTGCTGCCGCCGCGGCGGGATCCGTGGCGGCGGACGCGCTGCTCGCCGGGCCGCCGGCCGCGATCGCGATGGAGGTCGGCATGGCCGGTGCGTTGTAGCCGACGGCGGCGAGAGCGATCCCGGCGACGGCGGTGAGGATCATGACGCCGGCCTTCCAGGACACCCAGGGGCTTGGCATCGGTCGAGCCTCCTAACGGCCGCTATGCTAGGCCCGCGACGATGACAGGGCGATGACGGCAAGCGCCGGATGGCGGGATGGTGAGCGCGCGTGCGGGTGTTGCTGATCGAAGATGACGCGATCCTCGGCGAGCTGGTCCAGCGCGGGCTGTCGGCCTCGGGCTACCAGGTCGCATGGGAGCGCGACGGCGACTCCGGCTACGAGCGCGCGGCCTCGGGCTCGTTCGACGCGGTCGTCCTGGACCTGATGCTGCCTGGCATCGACGGCATCAGCCTGCTGACCGCCCTGCGCCAGACGGGCGTGCGCACGCCCGTGCTCTGCCTGACCGCCCGCGGCACGGTCGCCGACCGCGTGGCGGGCCTTGACGCCGGCGCCGACGACTACCTGACCAAGCCCTTCGCCTTCGAGGAGCTGCTGGCCCGCCTGCGTGCCGTGCTGCGCCGGCCCGCCGACCTGATCGTGCCCGAGGTGCTGGCGTGCGGCACCCTGCGCCTGTGGCCCGCCGACCGCCGCGTCGCCGTCGCCGGCATGGCCATCGAGGTCCCGCCGCGCGAGTTCGACCTGCTCGAGTACCTCGTGCGCAACCGGGGCCGCACCCTGCCGCGCGATCTGATCTCCGAGCGCATCTGGGGCGGCGAGGGTCCACGCGCCAACGTCGTCGACGCCACCGTCTCGCGCCTGCGCCGCCGCCTGCGCACCGCCCGCTGGGACGGGGCCATCGTCGCGGTCGCCGGCCTTGGCTACCGCCTGGGCCTGCCGGGGGAGGACGCATGAAAGCCGCCCGGCCCGAGGCGGTATCGCCCGTGCCGCGCCACCTGGTCCGCCGCAGCCGCTGGCGCGTGGCCGTCGCCGGGGCCGTGGCCGTGACGGTGCTGCTGTCCGTCCTCTCCGCCGCCGCGTACGTCATCGCCCGCCGCGCCATCTACCTCCAATTGCAGGAGCGCCTGGAATTGGCCGCCCACCGCGATGCCGACGATGCGGGCGCCCTGCTGGTCGACGAGCGCGGCAACATCCTGTCGAGCAAGCTGCCAGGCTCGCTGCTCACCGATTTCCGCAACGGCGGCGCCTTCCACATCATCCGGGTCGCCGAGCTCGGAGCCCTGGCCGTCCTGCGGCCGCCGCCCGATGCCCCGGGCCCGCTCCTGATCGCCACCCCGGCCGCCGACTCGCTGCACGCGCTGACCGAGTTCCTGTGGCTCCTGGTCGGCCTGTCGCTGGCGGGCGGCATCGCCGCGCTGCCCATCGCCTATGTGCTGAGCGGCCGCGCCCTGCGCCCGCTGGAGGAGGCCGTGCGCGAGCGCAGCGAGTTCGTGGCGCGCGCCTCGCACCAGTTGCGCACGCCGCTGGCGATCATCCGCACGTCCGCCGACCTGGCCCTGTCCGGCCGCGGGGTCGGCCCGGACGAGGCCCTGAGCACGATCCTCGACCAAACCGAGCGTATGGAGTCCCTGGCGAGCCGGCTGACGGAGCTTGGGCGCGCCGGCGGCGCGCCATCGACCGCCATCCGCGCCCCCACGGAGCTTGGCGAGGTGGTGCGGGACGCCGTGGCCGGCATCCGGCCCGCGGCCGAGCAGCGCCGGGTCGGGCTCGAGGTGGCCGCGCCCAGCCCCGGGCCGCGGAGCCCGGCGCAGCCCGACGAGCTCCGCGACCTGCTGGCCGCCGTGCTGGAAAACGCGGTCAAATTCAGCCCGGCGGGCACGGCCGTCCACGTGCGGCTGCACGCGGAGCGCGGCCGCGCCGTCATCGAGATCGCCGACCAGGGCCCCGGGATCGCGCCGGAGGACCTGGAGTCCGTCACCCTGCCCTTTTACCAGGGCAAGGAGAGCCAGGGCGGCCACGGCCTTGGCCTCGCCATCGCCCGGGCCATCGCCGAGCGCGAGGGCGGCCGCCTGAGCATCGAATCCCACGCCGGCCGTGGTACGATCGTACGCGTCACGCTGCCGGCGGCGCGCATGCCCTGAGGCGGGGCGCCGGGGCGGCGCCTCCGGCTCCGACCCAGGCGCCAACTGGCCCAAATTGTTGGCCATTCGGCCCCATCCATGTGTCGACACTTGTCATCGCGCGGTCATCGCGCGATACCAGACTTGTCCCCACGCAACCGGCGCCATCACAACGAAAAAGGGGTTGTCCGCCTACGTCGAGGAAACGCTTCCGAGTGCGTCCCGGCGCCCTGATCGCCGTGGCGGTTGTCGCGGTGGCGGCCGCTGTCGCCGTGGCGCACGGGCGTGCCACGGGCACGACCGCCAAGACCGCCGCCGTGGTCAGCCACCCGACGGCCAGCGCCGCCAAGACCACCGCGCCAGCCCTCAAAAACGGGCTGCCGCTTTCAGCCTACAGCCCCAGCAACCCGCCGCCGGCCTGGCCCGGCCCGCTGCCCTACCCGATCCTGATCGCCGACAGCGGCAACAGCCGCATCATCGAGGTCACGCCGAACAAGAAGATCGTGTGGCAGTACCCCAACGCGCAGACGACGGCGAAGTCGAAGTCGTACGGCACGACGGGCGATGACGCCTTCTTCACGCCGAGCGGCAACCAGATCGTGACCAACGACGAGGACGGCGGCACGATCATCCGCATCAACTACTTCACCCGCCAGGTGACGTGGCACTTCGGCGTGCCGGGCCAGTTGGGCGGCGGCAGCACGCACCTGAACTACCCGGACGACGCCTACCAGATTGCCAACGGCAACGTGGTCGTCGCCGACATCCGCAACTGCCGGGAGCTGACCATCAACCCGGCGACCAACAAGATCATCAAGTCCTGGGGCAAGCCGCAGAACGGATACTGCCAGACCAATCCCGCCCAGAACCTCTTCGGCTACCCGAACGGCGACACGCCGCAGCCGAACGGCGACATCCTGATGTCGTTCATCAGCAGCGACCGCATCGCGCTGCTCTCGCCGACCGGCAAGGTCATCTGGAATGTGGCGGCGCCCGACCTCTACGGCGGTTACGTCTCGGACGCGCAGCTGCTGCCGGACGGCAACGTGCTGGTGGCCGGCTACGGCAAGCCGGGCGTGCTGGTCATCTTCAACCCGCAGAGCGGCAAGGTCGTGTGGCAGTACCGCGTGACCTCAGGGCCGGGCGAGCTCAACCACCCGTCCCTGGCCCTGCCGCTGCCCAATGGCAACATCCTGCTCAACGACGACCGCAACGACCGCGTGATCGTCATCGACCCCAAGACCAACAAGATCGTGTGGCAGTACGGCACCACGGGCGTCGCCGGCTCGGGGCCCAACCAGCTGAACGTGCCCGACGGCGTCGACGTGGACATGTGGCATAACTGGCTGAGTGTCGTGAAACCGACGGGGGCCTGATGGCCTTGGACCGCGAGCGCCCGGAGATCCTGATCGTGGAGGACGAGCCCGGCATCGTGGAATTCCTGGTGCCGGGCCTCGGCTACGAGGGCTTTGCCACCCGCGTGGCCAGCGACGGCCCCGCCGCCCTGCGCATGGCGCTGGACCGGGAGCCGGACCTGGTGGTCCTCGACCTCATGCTGCCGGGCATGGACGGCTTCACCGTCTGCCGGAGCCTGCGCGAGCACTCGGACGTGCCCGTGATCATGCTGACGGCGCGCGACCAGGTGGGCGACCGCGTCCGGGGCCTGGAGATCGGAGCCGACGACTACGTCACCAAACCATTCCACTTCCGGGAACTTACCGCCCGCATCCGGGCCGTCCTGCGCCGGCGCGGTCATGACCGCGCCGGCGCGGGCAACCTCCAGATCGGGGACATCACCCTGGAACCCGACCTGCGCCTGGCCCGGCGGGACGGACGCGACATCGAGCTCACCCGGCGCGAGTTCGAGCTGCTCGACCTGCTGATGCGCAACCCCGACCGGGTCCTGGCCCGGGGCACGATCCTGGACCGGGTGTGGGGAGCCGACTTCATGGGGGACGACAACATCATCGAGGTCTACGTCCGCTACCTGCGGCAGAAGCTCGGCGAGCCGAACCCCATCACCACGGTGCGGGGCGCCGGCTACGTGATGCGGACGCCGTAGCCATGCGCCGCTGGGCCGGGGCCAGCCTGCGCCTGCGTCTGGCCCTGCTGATGGCCGCCCTCGCGGCCCTCCTGAGCTTCGCCCTCGGTGCCGCCACCTACGTCGAGGTGCAGGGGTTCATGGTGGCCAGCCTCCAGCAGCGCCTGCTGGCCACGGCCCCCCTGGTGACGGGCGTGCTGCGCCCCGGCGAGCTCGACGCCCTCGACGCGGCCGACTCGGCGGCGCGCCTCGGCAGCAGCATCCGGCAGAGCAACGCCCTCTCCGGGGCGGACATCATGGTCCAGGTGCTGGGCTCCGGCGGCCAG